>NZ_CVTX01000145.1:0-3907 GCF_900005715.1 Pseudomonas sp. 34 E 7 | reverse complement strand
GCCGGGTTACCCACGGATTCAAGCCTGCGTTCGGCCAGCGTGGTTTAACGGGGCGCCTGAGATCAAGATCAAAAGCAGATCAAGATCAAGAGCGGCTCGCTGCGCATCGTGGTTAGCGTTGTAGATATTCATGACCATCGGGGCAAGCCCCCACCGCCCTCTGTAGGAGCGAGCTTGCTCGCGAAAAACTCACAGGCACCGCGTTCATTCAGAAAGCACGCGTTATTGTTGACGTTTTTCGCGAGCAAGCTCGCTCCTACAAAATTAGGGCAAGCCCGTCCCACATTAGATCCGCTTCGCAGCGTGGAATTAAGGCGCGTCGGCCTTGATTTCCTGATAACGCCTTTCCAGTTCCTGGCGAATCTGCCGACGCTGCTGGGCCTGCACGAAGCGGCGTTTGTCTTCGCTGTTCTGCGGCTGCAAGGGGGGGACTGGGGCCGGTTTGCGCTGGTCGTCCACCGCCACCATGGTGAAGAAGCAACTGTTGGTATGACGCACCGAGCGCTCGCGAATGTTCTCGGTCACCACCTTGATGCCCACTTCCATCGAGGTGTTGCCGGTGTAGTTGACCGACGCGAGAAAGGTCACCAGTTCGCCGACATGGATCGGCTCGCGGAAAATCACCTGGTCCACCGACAGCGTGACCACATAACGGCCGGCATAACGGCTGGCGCATGCGTACGCCACTTCGTCGAGGTACTTGAGCAGGGTGCCGCCGTGGACGTTGCCTGAGAAGTTGGCCATGTCAGGGGTCATCAATACCGTCATCGACAGCTGGGCGTTTCCGGGTTCCATAGCACACTCACGGGTTTAGGCATTGGTTGGGTAGGGCACCTCTGCGGGTGCTGGGAGCTTTGCAGCCATCCCTAACGGGACGCCGGTGGGCGGCTTGCCGTCACGCCCGGGCCGATCTGTTTCCATATATTGCACCGGCTTTCCGGCGGAAGTCGCGGTGTTAACCTTCAAACGCGCCTCCACGGGCATTTCTTACGGTCACGGCAGACTTTTCTTTCAGCGGCTGCGCGCGTGGAGAGTGAGAAACCACCAGTAATTCCAAGGAGCCCCACGCCATGCATGCCATCAGCTTTATCCAGGACTTGGCCGTGATCATGCTGGTGGCGGGGGTCGTCACCATCCTGTTTCATCGCCTCAAGCAGCCGGTGGTGCTGGGCTACATCGTCGCAGGCTTCATCATCGGCCCCCACACGCCGCCGTTCGGCCTGATTCACGATGAAGACACGATCAAGACGCTGGCCGAACTCGGGGTGATCTTCCTGATGTTCTGCCTGGGCCTGGAGTTCAGCCTGCGCAAGCTGTTCAAGGTGGGTGCCACGGCGTTTATCGCGGCGTTCCTGGAAATCATCCTGATGATCTGGATCGGCTACGAAATCGGTCAATGGTTCGACTGGAACACCATGGACTCGTTGTTTCTCGGCGCGATCCTGGCGATTTCCTCCACCACCATCATCGTCAAGGCGCTCAATGACCTGAAGATGAAGAACCAGCGTTTCGCCCAGCTGATATTCGGCGTGCTGATCGTCGAGGACATTCTGGGGATCGGCATCATTGCCTTGCTGTCGAGCATCGCCGTCAGCGGCACGGTCAGCTCCGGCGAGGTGTTTTCCACCGTGGGCAAGCTCTCGCTGTTCATGATTGTCGCGCTGGTGATCGGTATTCTGCTGGTGCCGCGCCTGCTGGCCTACGTCGCCAAGTTCGAAAGCAACGAGATGCTGCTGATCACGGTACTGGGTCTGTGTTTCGGCTTCTGCCTGCTGGTGGTCAAGCTTGAATACAGCATGGTGCTGGGGGCCTTCCTGATCGGCGCGATCATGGCCGAGTCACGCCAACTGATTAAAATCGAGCGCCTGATCGAACCGGTTCGCGACATGTTCAGTGCGATTTTCTTTGTCGCCATCGGTTTGATGATCGATCCGCAAATCCTGCTGCAGTACGCGTGGCCGATTGCGGTCATTACCGTGGCCGTGGTGCTGGGCAAGATGCTGTCTTGCGGGCTGGGCGCGTTTATCGCCGGCAACGATGGCCGCACCTCGCTGCGGGTGGGCATGGGTCTGTCACAGATTGGCGAATTCTCTTTCATCATCGCGGCGCTGGGGATGACCCTGCAGGTCACCAGCGACTTTCTGTACCCGGTGGCGGTGGCGGTTTCGGCGATAACGACGTTGCTCACCCCGTACCTGATCCGCGGCGCCGACCCGCTGTCACTGAAAATTGCCGCTGTGATGCCCCAGCGCATGAGCCGGGTATTCGGCATGTATGGCGAATGGCTGCGCAGTATTCAGCCGCAAGGCGAAGGCGCCATGCTGGCGTCGATGATCCGCAAGATCGTGCTGCAAGTGGGGGTGAACCTGGCGCTGGTGATCGCGATCTTCTTCGCCGGCAGCTTTTTCGCGGCGCGCATCGGCGGGTATCTGGAAGGCTGGATCAGCGATCAAAGCTGGCAGAAGGCGTTGATCTGGGGTGGGGCATTGCTGTTGTCGCTGCCGTTTCTGATCGCGGCGTACCGCAAGCTCAAGGCACTGTCGATGTTGCTGGCGGAGATGAGCGTGAAGCCGGAAATGGCCGGGCGGCATACCCAACGTGTGCGGCGGGTGATCGCGGAGCTGATCCCCATTCTGTCGCTGCTGGTGATCTTCCTGCTCCTGGCAGCCTTGTCGGCCAGTATTCTGCCGACCAACAAGTTGCTGGTACTGATTGCGGTGGTCACGGCGGCGGTGGCGGCCGTGCTGTGGCGCTGGTTCATCCGCGTGCATACGCGGATGCAGGTGGCCTTGCTGGAGACGCTGGATAACCACAAGGATACGCCGGAACACTAGAAGGCCAGGTGTGGGCCTCAGCTTTCCAGCCAGACATCCCGTGCCCAGTGCCACACCGATTCCCAGGTTTCTTCCTGGACCAGTTCTTCCTCGGCGGACCACAGCACCACGGTGCCGTCTTCTTCGACGCAGTAGTAATCGTCGCCGTCCTGGCAGATCGGGATCAGGCTGCGGTCAACACCGGCGTCCCAGGCGTTGGCGGCAACGTCCGGCAGATAGGTGTGGGACTGCGGGTCGGTGACGGTCACCGGCTCGAGGCTGCCGTAGACCACGTCGCTGACGGTCAGCAGGAATTCGCGGAACACAAAGGGGATGTCGATGAACAGTTGTTCTTCGATTTCCACCAGTTGGTCTTCGTCAGGCAGCTCCAAGGGAACCGGGACCGGTTCGTTGGCTTCACGCAGTTGTTCGATGATTTCTTCCACGGCCGGGATCCTCTTGCTGATGGCGCGTTTTATAGGGGCGTTTTATACAGTAGCTCGCTATAAGTGCAACCGTGAAATAGAAAACCCCGGAACAGGTCCGGGGTTTTGTTACCGCTTGCTCACGCGTGCGGGTATCAGCCGTTCTGGCGGATACCGGCGACCAGCCATGGCTGGTTTTCGCCCTGCGGACGTTCCATGTTCCAGCTTTCGCTGAACACTTCGCCCTGGTCGAAACGCGAGGTCTTCGACACGCCGCTGAAGGTCAGGGTGGCGATGGTCTTGTCGGCGCGATCATCCACACCGTCCAGCTGTACGCGCAGGTCGTCGATATAGGTCGACTGGAAGCCGTCACCCAGGTCGGCGCGTTCGCGCTTGAGGAACTCCAGCAGTTGCGGGGTCACGAACTCGGCGATCTTGTCCATTTCGTTGGCGTCCCAGTGCTGCTGCAGGGACTGGAAGTGGCTGCGGGCCGCTTCGATGAAACGCTCTTCGTTGAACCAGGCCGGCGCGTTGATCACCGGACGGGCGGCCGCAGGGGCTGCCGAACCGCCGAAGATCGAACCCATGGCGGGTTTTTGCTCGAACACTTCACGCTGCATCGGCGCGCCGGCCGGGGCCAGGTGCTCCTGCTGCTTGCGGCGACGGGCG
>NZ_CVTX01000146.1:57901-76540 GCF_900005715.1 Pseudomonas sp. 34 E 7 | reverse complement strand
TGCTCTTGCCGCCACCGAAGCGTTTGGCGTTGGCGTCGAGGCTCATCGTCAAGCCGATGCACAACGCCATGGCGATGCTAAGAAAACGTTTCATAAAGGGAATTCCCATTTGTGGATTGCACGCGCGCCATGTTGCACAGGTGTAGTGACAGTGGCTAGCGACATAATGTTTCGGGCTTTTGCGTAGGACTGATTCGGAATGGTCTGTAGGAGTTATTACAGATATTGGCCCGCCCTTATTAAAAACAAGGGTGGGCCAAAAACCTTCATGTACAGATCGTTCCCACGCTCCGCGTGGTAACGCGTCCCGTGACGCTCTGCGTCACTGCTTTGAGAGCGGACGCGGAGCGTCCCGGGCGGCATTCCCACGCAGAGCGTGGAAACGATCAGACTTCAGACAGCCTCAAGTTTGGCGTAGCCCATCATCAGCCACTTGCTGCCCTCGGCGAAGTTCACCTGCACGCGTGCCTGGGCGCCGGCGCCTTCGAAGTTGAGGATCACGCCTTCGCCGAAGATCGCGTGCCTGACCTGCTGGCCCAGGCTGAACGGTGTTTCCGGAATCTCGGAACCGGCAAACATGCTGCTGGAGTTCTGCTGCTGGCCGCCGCCGAACGGGCGGCTGACGCTGTTGGACAGGCGCACTTCCTGGATCAGTCCCTTCGGCACTTCACGTACGAAGCGCGACACCTTGTTGTAGGTCTCGCTGCCGTACAGGCGTCGGGTTTCGGCGTAGGTCATCACCAGGTTCTGCATGGCCCGGGTAATGCCCACGTAAGCCAGGCGACGTTCTTCTTCAAGGCGGCCCGGCTCTTCCAGGCTCATCTTGTGCGGGAACAGGCCTTCTTCCATGCCTACCAGGAACACATACGGGAATTCCAGGCCCTTGGCACTGTGCAGGGTCATCAGCTGGATGCTGTCTTCATGTTCGTCAGCCTGGGCGTCCCCCGCCTCCAGCGAAGCATGGCCGAGGAAGGCGGCGAGCGGTGTAAGGTCTTCTTCGTTCTCGGCATTTTCGAACGCACGGGCGGCGCTGACCAGTTCCTCGAGGTTTTCTACCCGGGCCTGGCCTTTTTCGCCTTTTTCAGCCTCGTGGTAGGCGATCAGCCCGGATTGTTCGATCACGGTCTGGGTCATCAGATGCAGGGGCATTTCCGCGCATTTGGCCGCAAGGTTCTCGATCAGCTCGACAAACACACCCAAGGCGCCGGCTGCGCGGCCCGTCAGGCCTTTATTGGCGATGAGCAGGCGCATGGCCTCCCACATCGACACATCGGCATGGCGGGCGTGCTCGCGAATGGCCTCGACGGTTTTTTCGCCGATGCCACGGGCCGGGATATTGATTACCCGCTCCAGCGCCGCGTCGTTGCCCCGGCCTTCCAGCAAGCGCAGGTAGGCCATGGCGTTCTTGATTTCCGCACGCTCGAAGAAGCGCTGGCCACCGTAGATGCGATACGGGATGCGCTCGCGCAGCAAGGCTTCTTCCAATACCCGCGATTGGGCGTTGGAGCGGTAAAGAATGGCGATATCGCTGCGCGAAAGGCCGGTTTTCAACGCACCTTCGATGGTTTCCACCACGTAGCGCGCTTCATCGTGTTCGTTGAAGGCGGCGTACAGGTTGATCGCTTCGCCTTCGCCGCCGTCGGTCCACAGCTCTTTGCCCAGGCGCCCGGTGTTGTTGGCGATCAAGGCGTTGGCGGCCTTGAGAATCCCGGCGGTGGAGCGGTAGTTCTGCTCAAGGCGGATGGTCACCGCGTCCGGGAAGTCCTCGGAGTACTGATAGATGTTCTCGATTTTCGCGCCGCGCCAGCCGTAGATCGACTGGTCGTCGTCACCCACCACCATCAGGCTGTCGCCACCCTTGGCCAGCAGGCGCAACCAGGCGTACTGCACGGCGTTGGTGTCCTGGAACTCGTCCACCAGAACGTGCCGGAAACGCTTCTGGTAATGGGCCAGCAAGCCGGGGTTGTCGCGCCACAGGTCCAGGGCACGCAACAGCAGTTCGGAGAAGTCGATCACGCCGGCGCGTGCGCAGGCCGCCTCGTAAGCTTCATAGATGCTGCGCATGGTGGCCAGGAACAAATCGCCGCTGGCCTGGATATGCTGCGGACGCAGGCCTTCGTCTTTCTGGCCGTTGATAAACCACTGGGCCTGGCGCGCCGGCCAGCGTTGCTCGTCGAGGCCCAGCTCGCGGATCACGCGCTTGACCAGACGTTGCTGATCGTCGCTGTCGAGGATCTGGAATGTCTGGGCCAGCCCCGCTTCCTGCCAATGCGCCCGCAACAGGCGGTGTGCCAGGCCGTGGAAGGTGCCCACCCACATGCCGGCCGGGCTGATGCCCATCAGTTGCTCGATGCGATGGCGCATCTCGGCGGCAGCCTTGTTGGTGAACGTCACCGACAGGATGGAATGGGGCGACGCGTTCTCGACCTGGATCAACCAGGCGATACGGTGCACCAGCACTCGGGTTTTACCGGAGCCAGCACCGGCCAGGACCAACTGACGGCCAACGGGGGCCGCTACGGCCTGGCGTTGGGCATCGTTGAGGGAGTTCAGCAAAAGGGAGAGATCATCGCGCATCGGCGCATTCTAGGGTGCCGGGGGAAGACGGGCAAACCCCAATGCCAGGCGCCCGACGGAAAACCGCCTGCGGGCCAACATTCTGCGGAGCGCGGATGACCGGTCGGTCATGCGCCACAGCCCGCGTGGCGTCTCGTTCAAGCTGTCTGGAACAACGCTTTGCGCCCAACAGCCGGGCGCTTTTTATGATCTGGAGCAGTTTGGTCCGAGCGTTTGCTTGTGTATGCTCCGTCGACGTTTCAGGCTCACCATTATAAGAACACTGCCTATGACCTTTGACACTGACCTGTTCGGCCCTTCGGCGGCGCCTGCGCAGGTTATCCGCAAACATTACGCCACCCAGATGGCGGTGGAGCGGACACGCCTGTTGTATCAGGGCTCGTTGGTGCCAACCCTGCTGATGCTGGTCAATGGTTTGGTCTGCGCCTGGCTGTTGTGGAACCCCGCGCAATACCTGCTCGACAGCGCCTGGCTGGTCTGGTTGCTGGCGCTGGTGGCGATGCGGGTCATCCAGGTGGCGGCCTTTGAGTCGGCCATGCCCAGCCGCCAGGCCCAACCGGTCTGGCGCCGGATGTTCATGCTCGGCTCGGCGGTCAGCGGCCTGACCCTGTCGATCGCCGCCATCGCCCTGGTGCCCACCGACAGCTTCATGCAACAGGCCTGGGTGTTCGGCCTGATCGGCGCGGCAATGCTGTCGGCCAGCGTGGCGTATGCCGTGAGCCTCTGGGCCTTTTTGTCCTTCGCCTTGCCGTGCCTGGTGCCGATCATCGCGTACCTGTTCTGCAACGGCACCTCGCAGCAACAGGGCTGGGGCGTGCTCGGTGTGATCCTGCTCGCGTCGTTGAGCGTGGTGGCGTGGCAGGTCAACCGCCTGATCCAGCGCGGGCTGTTGCGACGTTTCCAGAACCAGGCCTTGATCGAGCATTTGCAGCAGGCCCGGCGCCGCAGCGAGCAGTTGAACCAGGCGCTGATGCGCGAAGTCGAGCAGCGTCGCCAGGTCGAACAGGACTTGCGTGACGCCCAGGCCGGCCTGCAAGACCGTATGGCCCTGCGCGGCCAGGAACTGGACGCCGCCAGCCTCGCCCTGAACAAAAGCGAGGCGCGCCTGGCCATGGCGCTGCAAGCCAGTGAACTGGGCCTGTGGGACTGGAATCTGCAAACCGATGAGGTGCACCACACCCACCTCAAGGAACTGTTCGGCCTGGAACCCGAGTACGTCACCGCAATGCTCAGTCATCTAAAGCCGCGCCTGCACCCCGACGACCTGCCGCTGCTCAAGCACGCGTTGGTGGAGCACCTCAAGGGCCGCAGCGAGGACTATCAGGTCGAATACCGGATACGCCATGGCGACGGGCATTGGGTGTGGATCGAGGACCGTGGGCGTGCGGTGGAGCGTTCGCCCGGTGGGCGGGTGATCCGCATGCTCGGTACGCGGCGCGACATCAGTGCCGGCAAGGCCCTGGAAGAACAGCAACGGCTTGCCTCGACGGTGTTCGAGGCGGCCAGCGAAGGCATCGTGATTCTCGACCCCAACTACGTGCTGATCGCGGTCAACCAGGCGTTCAGCCGCGTCACCGGTTTTGACATCGACGACATGCTCGGGCGCAATGTCGTGGAGTTACCCTGCAGTCGCGATGCCCGGCGGCACTTCCCGGTGATTCGCCAGGCACTGCTCAGCCACGGCACCTGGCAGGGCGAGCTGGTGGAGACGCGCAAGAACGGCGAGCTGTACCCGCAGTGGCTGCACCTGAGCGTGGTGCGCGATGCTCGCGGCAATGTCAGTCATATCGTCGGCTTTTTCGCCGATCTGTCCGCGCGGCGCGAGTCCGAGGAGCGCATGCGCTACCTCACTCATTACGATGAGCTGACGGGCCTGGCCAATCGTTCGCTGTTTCGCGAGCGGCTGCGCGAAGCGCATCAGCGCGTGCGTCAGGGTGGGCGCAGCCTGGCGCTGCTGCACATCAACCTCGACCGTTTCAAGCTGCTCAATGACAGCCTGGGCCATGAAGTGGCCGACCAGCTATTGCAGAAGATGGCACGGCGGCTGATCAACGCACTGCCGGAAGCCGACACCATTGCCCGCCTGTCCGGTGACGAATTCGCGGTGCTGTTCGATGCCTATGGCAACTTGTCGAGCCTGGCGCGCGTGGCGACCCGGCTCTTGGCAAAGCTGCGCGTGCCGGTGACAGTGGAGGGCCATGAGCTGGTGGTCAGCGCCTCCATGGGCGTCAGCCTGCTGCCGGATAATGCGCGGGAAATTTCCGCGCTGGTCAGCCAATCGAATATGGCGATGCAGCACGCCAAGCACCTGGGCGGGAATAATTTCCAGTTCTACACCGACAGCCTGCAAGCCAGCACCCTGGAGCGCCTGCAGCTGGAAAACCATCTGCGCAAGGCCATCGACGAAGGCCAGCTCACGGTGTTCTACCAACCCAAACTGTGCCTGGCCACCGGCAAGCTCAATGCGGTGGAGGCCCTGGTGCGCTGGGAACATCCGCAATGGGGCCTGGTGCCGCCGGGGGACTTTATCGGTCTGGCCGAAGAAACCGGCCTGATCGTGCCGTTGGGCGAGTCAGTGTTGCGCAAGGCCTGCTGGCAGGCCTGTGAGTGGCAGCGTCAGGGGCTGGCGCCGATTCGCGTGTCGGTGAACCTGTCGGTGCATCAGTTGCGCCAGGGCAAGCTGGTCAGCCTGGTGCGCCAGGTGCTGGAAGAGACCGGGCTGGACCCGCAATACCTCGAGTTGGAACTGACCGAAAGTCAGCTGCTCGACAGTGTCGAGCACATCATCACGACCTTCCGGCAGTTGCGCGAGCTGGGTGTGAAGCTGGCTATCGACGATTTCGGTACCGGCTATTCATCCCTCAGCTATCTCAAGCGTATTCCGGTGGACTACGTGAAGATCGACCAGACCTTTATCCGCGGGCTTGGCCAGGGGCGTGAGGACGCCGCCATCACCCGGGCGATCATTGCCATGGCCCACGGGTTGGCGCTCAAAGTGGTGGCCGAAGGCGTGGAAGATCAGCAGCAACTGGATTTCCTGCGAAGCGAGGGGTGCGACGAGGTGCAGGGCTATCTGATCAGCCGACCGATGCACCCCGAGGGGCTGGCGGATTTGTTACGGCAAAATCCGGAATTTCCTTAATGACTCGGGGGCAGCCCCTGTGGCTACAAAGCCTCTACCCTTAATTTCAGTGGGGGGCAGGGCGATTTAGTGCTGCATCAGGCGGGCAAAACGGCAATTCTTGTAGTATAACTACAAGCTTGCTACATCCCTGGCGTCTGCCAATAACAAGAGTCCTGCCCTTTGAACCTGTTGCAACATATCGCCCAGTCGCGCCACCTGTTACGCAAATCGGAACTCAAGGTTGCCGATCACGTGCTGCTTGACCCTGCGGCTGTGATGCACAGTTCCATGGCTGATCTGGCCCACAGCGTGGGCATCAGCGAGCCGACCATCGTGCGCTTCTGCCGCGCCATCGGTTGCTCCGGGTTTCAGGATTTGAAACTCAAGTTGGCGCAAAGCCTGGCTGCCGGGGCGAGCTTCGGCCAGTTTGCGATCCATGAAGACGACTCCGTCGCCGACTACAGCCTGAAAATCTTCGACACCACGTTGCATACGCTGATGGAAGTGCGCGAGAAGCTCGACCCGGTGGAGCTGCAAAAGGCCGTGACCGCGATGTCCCAGGCCCAGCGCGTGGAGTTCTACGGCTTTGGTGCTTCCGGTGCGGTGGCGGCCGACGCCCAGCATAAGTTTTTCCGCCTGCTGCTCACGGCGGCGGCCTACAGCGACCCGCACATGCAGGCGATGTCGGCGGTGACCTTGAAGCCCACCGACGTGGCCATCTGTATTTCCCAGTCCGGTCGCTCCAAAGACCTGCTCATCACCGCCAACCTGGTGCGTGAAAGCGGCGCTTCGCTGATTACCCTGTGCCCGAGCCAGACGCCATTGGCGGAGCTGTCTACGGTGAACCTGGCGATCGACGTGCATGAAGACACCGAGATCTACACGCCGCTGACCTCGCGCATTGCTCATCTGGTGGTGATCGACGTTTTGGCGATGGGGGTTGCCATGGCCCGCGGACCGAGCCTGGTCAACCACCTCAAGAGCGTGAAGCGCAGTTTGCGCAGCCTGCGACTGTCGCCCAAGTCGGTCAAAGCCCTCGACGACTGAACTGTACACAGATCCAAAATGTAGGAGCGAGCTTGCTCGCGAAAAACGTCAACGATAACGCGTGCTTTCTGAATGAACGCGGTGCCTGTGAATTTTTCGCGAGCAAGCTCGCTCCTACAGAGGGCACTAGGGCAAGCCCCCTTTTTGTGTGTCCAGAATCTTCATCGCACTGTCATCGCCCCGTCATCCCTCGCACCCATCCTGTACTCCCCGCACTCGCATTGGGAGACTCCAAAATGGCCCGGACCTACGAAGACAGCAACAGCACCGTCAAGACCCGTCGTCAGCAGGAAGACCAGCGCCGCATGGCGTTCCGTCGCGCAATCGAAGACCGCTGTGACCAGCGCCAGCTGCTGCAGAGCATCAGTGACTACCCGGAACTGCATTGGCAGGCGCCCTTGGCTGCCCAGCGAAGCGCTCAGCCAGGGCGCTGATCTGTACCCGTTCGCTGCGGATAAAGCCCAGGAACGCATGGGCCACCGGTGACAGCCGCTTGGCTTTGGCTTGCACCAGGCACCAACTGCGGTACAGCGGCAGTTCGTCCACCGCCAGCTCCTTGAGCCCGCCGGTGGCCAGTTCCAGGTTCAAGGCGTGGCGCGTCAGCAGGGCCACGCCTAAACCGGCGACCACGCACTCACGCTGCGCCTCGGCCGAGGCCACTTCCACGGTCTGGGTGAAGTGCACGCGTTTTTCCTTGAAGTACTCTTCGCACGCCAGGCGTGTGCCGGAACCCGGTTCGCGGATGAGCAGGGTGTAGGGTTCCAGGTCCTGCAGGCGTAGCGGCCCTTTCAGGCTCAACGGATGATCCGGCAGCGCCACGGCGACGATCGGGTTATTCAGGAACGGCAGGAATTCCAGGCCCATGTCCTGGGGCACCATGGACATGATCACCAGGTCGTCGCGGTTGTCCGAGAGCCGGCGGATCACCTGGGCGCGATTGACCACGGTCAGGTGCAATTGCACCTCCGGGTGCTGGCGCTTGAAGGCGGCGAACAGGTGCGGCACGAAGTATTTGGCGCTGGACTCCACCGCCAGCTTCAATTGGCCCTGCAGTGAGCCCTGCATGTCCGAGAGCTGCATATCGAGGTTTTCCAGGCGGCCGAAAATATCCCGGCTGGCCCGTTGCAGGGCTTCGGCGGCCTCGGTCATGTAGAGCTTTTTGCCGACATAGTCGAACAGCGGCTGGCCGATCAGCTCTTCGAGCTGGCGAATTTGCAGGCTGACGGCCGGTTGAGTCAGGGACATTTCCTCGGCTGCACGGCTGTAGGAGCGCAAATCACACACTTCATTGAAAATCTGCAACTGACGCAATGTCATACGCATCAATGACTTACGCATTAAATAATTCCCCGCTCAGCAATCATCCCGCCAACTATAAGTCTTTACTTATACACAACCCAATAATTATTGATTTTTGTTAATCCCTCCGTGCGCTTAGTGTGTGTCTCGCGACTGTCATGAAACATTTGGTCACGCGCTGACCTTGTTACTAAGGTCAAAGACGCAGCAATCGGCTCAAGGGAATTTCCAAGTGATAAAAAAGATCCTGATCGCCAACCGTGGTGAAATTGCCGTACGAATCGTGCGTGCCTGCGCCGAGATGGGCATTCGCTCGGTCGCGGTTTATTCGGACGCCGACCGCCACGCGTTGCACGTCAAGCGTGCCGACGAAGCCCACAGCATCGGGGCCGAGCCCCTGGCCGGTTACCTGAACCCGCGCAAGCTGGTGAACCTAGCCGTGGAAACCGGCTGCGATGCACTGCACCCCGGCTACGGTTTCCTGTCGGAAAACGCCGAGCTGGCGGACATCTGTGCCGAACGCGGGATCAAATTCATCGGCCCGTCCGCCGAAGTCATCCGCCGCATGGGCGACAAGACCGAAGCGCGGCGCAGCATGATCAAGGCCGGTGTGCCGGTCACGCCGGGCACCGAAGGCAACGTCGCCGACATCCATGAAGCCCTCACCGAAGGCGACCGTATCGGTTACCCGGTGATGCTCAAGGCCACCTCCGGTGGTGGCGGTCGTGGTATTCGCCGTTGCAACAGCCGCGAAGAACTCGAACAAGCCTTCCCCCGGGTGATTTCCGAAGCCACCAAGGCGTTCGGTTCGGCGGAAGTGTTTCTGGAAAAGTGCATCGTCAATCCCAAGCACATCGAGGCGCAGATCCTCGGTGACAGCTTTGGCAACGTGGTGCACCTGTTCGAGCGTGATTGCTCGATCCAGCGCCGCAACCAGAAGCTCATTGAAATCGCCCCCAGCCCGCAGCTGACCCCGGAACAGCGCGCCTACATCGGCGACCTGTCGGTGCGCGCGGCCAAGGCTGTGGGCTACGAGAACGCCGGCACTGTGGAGTTCCTGCTCGCCGAGGGCGAGGTGTACTTCATGGAGATGAACACCCGGGTGCAGGTGGAACACACCATCACCGAGGAAATCACCGGGATCGACATCGTCCGCGAGCAGATTCGTATCGCCTCGGGCCTGCCGCTGTCGGTGAAACAGGAAGATATCCAGCACCGAGGTTTTGCGTTGCAGTTCCGCATCAACGCCGAAGACCCGAAGAACAACTTCCTGCCCAGCTTCGGCAAGATCACCCGTTACTACGCCCCCGGCGGCCCCGGTGTGCGTACCGACACGGCGATCTACACCGGCTACACCATCCCGCCGTTCTACGACTCCATGTGCCTGAAACTGGTGGTGTGGGCGTTGACCTGGGAAGAAGCCATGGACCGCGGCCTGCGCGCCCTGGACGACATGCGCCTGCAAGGCGTGAAGACCACCGCCGCCTATTACCAGGAAATCCTGCGCAACCCGGAATTCCGCAGCGGCCAGTTCAATACCAGCTTCGTGGAAAGCCACCCTGAGCTGACCAACTACTCGATCAAGCGCAAACCCGAAGAGCTGGCCCTGGCCATCGCCGCCGCCATCGCCGCCCACGCAGGCCTGTGAGGAATATAACAATGAGCAAAAAGATCTTCGTAACCGACACCATCCTGCGCGACGCTCACCAATCGTTGCTGGCGACCCGCATGCGCACCGATGACATGCTGCCGATCTGCGACAAGCTCGACAAAGTCGGCTACTGGTCTCTGGAAGTCTGGGGCGGTGCCACCTTTGACGCTTGCGTACGGTTCCTCAAAGAAGACCCGTGGGAGCGCCTGCGCCAACTGCGCGCCGCGTTGCCCAACACGCGCCTGCAAATGCTGCTGCGCGGCCAGAACCTGCTGGGCTACCGCCACTACAGCGACGATGTGGTCAAAGCCTTTGTCGCCAAGGCCGCGGTCAACGGGATCGATGTGTTCCGTATCTTCGATGCGATGAACGACGTACGAAACCTGCGCGTGGCCATTGAAGCGGTCAAGGCCGCCGGCAAGCACGCCCAGGGCACCATCGCCTACACCACCAGCCCGGTGCACACTGTCGACGCCTTCGTGGCCCAGGCCAAGCAATTGGAGTCCATGGGCTGTGACTCGATCGCGATCAAGGACATGGCCGGCCTGCTGACCCCTTACGCCACCGGCGAACTGGTCAAGGCGCTCAAAGCCGAGCAGAACCTGCCGATCTTTATCCACTCCCACGACACCGCCGGCCTGGCCGCGATGTGCCAGCTCAAGGCCATCGAAAACGGTGCCGACCATATCGACACCGCCATCTCCAGCTTCGCCTGGGGCACCAGCCACCCGGGCACCGAGTCGATGGTCGCGGCCCTCAAAGGCAGCGAGTTCGACACCGGCCTCGATCTGGAACTGCTGCAGGAAATCGGCCTGTACTTCTACGCCGTGCGCAAGAAATACCACCAGTTTGAAAGCGAGTTCACTGCCGTCGACACCCGCGTGCAAGTCAACCAGGTACCGGGTGGGATGATTTCCAACCTGGCCAACCAGTTGAAAGAGCAGGGCGCCCTGAACCGTATGAGCGAAGTGCTGGCCGAAATCCCGCGCGTGCGTGAAGACCTCGGCTTCCCGCCGCTGGTCACGCCCACGTCGCAGATCGTCGGCACCCAGGCGTTCTTCAACGTGCTCGCCGGTGAGCGCTACAAGACCATCACCAACGAAGTGAAGCTCTACCTGCAGGGTGGCTACGGCAAGGCCCCGGGCACGGTGAACGAAAAACTGCGCCGTCAGGCCATCGGCAGCGAAGAGGTCATCGACGTTCGCCCGGCTGATTTGCTCAAGCCGGAAATGACCAAGCTGCGCGGTGAAATCGGCGCGTTGGCCAAGTCCGAAGAAGACGTGCTGACCTACGCCATGTTCCCGGATATCGGGCGCAAATTCCTCGAAGAACGCGACGCCGGCACCCTTGCCCCTGAGGTGCTGCTGCCGATTCCGGAAGCCGGCGGTGTCGCCCGTGCCAGCGGCGAAGGCGTGCCGACCGAGTTCGTCATCGACGTGCACGGCGAAAGCTACCGCGTGGATATCACCGGGGTGGGCGTGAAGGCCGAAGGCAAGCGTCACTTTTACCTGTCCATCGACGGCATGCCGGAAGAAGTGGTGTTCGAACCGCTCAACGAATTCGTCAGCAGCGGCGGCAGCAAGCGCAAGCACGCTACCGAACCGGGCCATGTCAGCACGGCGATGCCGGGCAATATCGTCGATGTGCTGGTCAAGGAGGGCGACGTGGTCAAGGCCGGCCAGGCCGTGTTGATCACTGAAGCCATGAAAATGGAAACCGAAGTCCAGGCCGCCATTGCCGGCAAGGTGTCCGCCGTTCATGTGGCCAAGGGCGACCGGGTCAACCCGGGTGAGATCCTGATTGAGATCGAAGGCTGAATCCAGCCTTCGACGTGACCGCTTAATCCTCGGGGGGGCAGGTGCCCTCCTTTTTTTTGCCCGAGATTCAGGCCTCGGCGGCAGGCTTTTGGTGCTTGAAGCTGACAAAGACGCCGGTGGCTGTGTAGATCAGTTCCGGGGTCAGGGTTGCAAGGTGACTGGTGACCCGCTCGAAACGGCCTTCAATCTGTGCGGCGTCGACGACACGTAGTTGGCGGTTGAGCAGTTCATCATGTTCATGCTCTATCTGGATATTCAGCGTCGCGCCCGCGAGGCTGGCACGGTTGCCGACTTTCAGGGTGCTGTGTGCTTCGCCCAGGCTTACCTTGAAAACCAGGGTCGAACCCGCTGCCATGTTCAGGTCGCGTTTGATTCGATCTTGGTTTTTCAAGACCGGGTCGAGCAACAGCGTGCCGGCGACGTCGAGTTCGTTCACCGTGCCTCCGGCATAGGTAGCACCCTGTTCAACCGTGACCGTGCCGCCGATGCGGTTCTGGTTGATCAAGGTGGCGCCGCTCTGAACCCGGCCGCGCTGGTTGGCCTCCAGTGCGCCGGTCAGGGTCCAGGTGCCTGCATTGACGTCCAGATGCTGAAACTGGCGGGCGCCGTTGAACGTGCCGCCCTCGATATCTTCGAGGATGACCTGGTTGGTACCGCTGCCGCCGTCCACCTCGCCCCTGAATCGGGCCTGGCCGCGCACAATCAACACGTCGTTGCCCCCGCCCATGTCCAGGGCAATGCCGTTGCCCCCGCTGATCAGGCCGTTATTGACGACCCTGTCGTTGAAGTTGCCTAGCAGGTTCACCCCATAGCCGTTGCGACCTCTGATGGTGCCATTGTTGACCAGCAACGTGCTGCCAACGTCAGGCCCAGCGCTCCCGTTATCGACCAGCACGCCATATTGCTTGCCGCTGATGAGGCCGTGATTATAGATGTCGTCGCCGGCCTCCACCTGCACGGTCGCCGACACTGGATAGAACGCTTGAGAGGGATAGACTGCGGACTGGGTGGGTACTTGCGACATTGGATTTCGACCTCACGTGTGCTGGAGGTCGAAAACTAACGCAATGAAAAGTCCGTCGCTGTCGGCGGTAGTACCGAGGATTGTGAGAGGGTTCGTTATTGAAGAGGACGCTTACGACGCTCGGTTAAAAGCTCATCGTCCATTGCCCCTTGACGCCTTGATTGCGGCTATGGGTACCCGCCTGGCCGCTGTAGCTCAGGCCCAGCGTGTGTTGGCTGGACAAGGCCAGGTCCACGCCGGCGTTTACGTCCAGGCTGTCGCGATCCAGTGACGTACCCGTGAGGGTGAAGCCGTCCAGTGCCACTGGAGCGTTGCGATAGGATTGGCGCACCTGGCTGTCGACTGCGCCGTAGAGATGTTTCCAGCCGGTGCTGAGGTGGGGTGTCAGGCTGACCTGATTATCGAACCGGTACACTGTCGCCAGGCGCAGACCCACCGTACTGCTCAGGTTCTGCTGGGTCTGCGCGCCGACGTTGAGCGCGGTCAGGCCACCGCTTTCCTTGAAACTGTCGCGGTGATAACGCTGGTAGCCAAGGCCGACGAAGGGCTCGACGCGCAAGTCCTGGCTGCCCAATTGATAGCCCAGTTCCGAGAACAGCGTTTGGCTTTGGGCATCGTAATGAGACTTGAGCTGATCCTTGTAATCGAGCAGATTGACGTTGCGCCGGTTGGTCCCTGCGTGGCTGCTGTAGATCGCACCCAGGCGCAGGGCCAGCGGTCCGTCCTGGCGCACGGCGTAGGCACCCAGATGCAAACTGTCCAGCTCGGCGGAAAAGCGCTGGGCGTCAAGATTACTCGTGGACTTGGCACCCATCACCCCCACACGCCAGGCGTGGTCGACCGCCCAGTCGGCTCCCAGCAACAGCCCACGGGTGCGGTGCTTCAGGCCGGCGCTGCCGCTGCGTGAATCGAGGTGGCCGTCGTTGCCCAGGCCCTGCACCCAAACGTGATTATTCTCGTCGGCAGGCAAGGCGCGCAGGGTCGAGAGTAATTGGTTGCTGATCTGGCCGGTGACGGCGTGGCTGGCGGTGGCCAGGTTAGCGTTTTGGCTGCCGGCCAATTGTTCAAGGGCTGCGCCGATCCCGCCGGGCTGTGCGGCCAGTGCTTCATTTGCTTTCTGCAGGTCCTTTATCTCTTCCGAGGTCAGCTCCCCGGAGGTCAGCAAATCAAGCAGAGCGGGCTCCAGCACCTTGGCGACCTGCACGCCGTTGTAGGACGTGGCTTGTCCGATGAGGTAACCGGCGTAGGGCGGCGGGGAAGGTGGCGTATCGAACTCGGGTTCGAAGGCCCACTCAGTCTCGGCCGAATCGTAAGGCTGATGAAAAAACGGCCTGTATTCAATATCGCCGCGTGCTTGCGCGGGTTGAACACTGATGGCCACTGCAAGGCTGATGAACGCAGCGATTCTGGAGGGTATAAAAGACATGAATTCCCGACCTCTGATGAATGAGGCGGGGAATGTAGCGAGGTCGTCGAGGGATAACTGTCAGGCCACTGACCGCTGGTTTGCGGGAGTTGTCCTTAGTGGGGTGCGATTAAAAGCTCATCCGCCATTGGCTGGTCATGGCGTATTTAAATTGCATTTTAATGCGTAAATTATCAGTTTCGAGCGTTCTGGATGCACTATATTGCGTTAATAACGCCTCGAACCCTTCAGAAGGTGCATTAAATTGCAGACTGGCCGCGCCTACTCGTTGATATTGCAGATTTTTACCGCTGGGTACTGGCGTGACGCAATGCGCCTGGAGTTTCCCGAGCCGCAAAAGGGTTTTGCCGGGCCTTGCAGGTTCCATTATCGACAGGATTACCTTGTCGATAATCTTGACGACATCCAACGGCCTTTCCACACCTGCGTCAGTGCACGGTTTCCACTGGAGTGGGACGTTTCAGTGCTCAAATCAGCACCTGCCTTTTTGCACGATATTGCGCCAGCCGGTTCTGCCAAACGGTTTTTAATGCAGCGCACGGGTCGTGAGAAACCGCAGGGGGTTGATGATGATTTGTTTTTGCTTGGGCGCAGCACACCGGCTCCGATCGGAAATATGCGTATCAAGGAGTCCGTGCTGGCTCTGGACGGCGAGGTACCGATGGGTTTTTCACGACATGACGTGACCAGCCGCAACAGCGGTTTTCTTGAATATGCCTATGAGCAGGGCGCTGCAATAGGCGGTGCTACCGGCGCCGGCGGCGAAGCACCCAAGCTGTTGATGAGCCAGGGCGCGGACGGCCTGCTGTATCCTGACGCCATCCTGAATGACGACGACGTCGCTCAGCATTGGTTCATCAAGTTCCCGCGCAACCAGGCCACTCAGAACGATCAGGACATCCTGAGAAGTGAATACCACTATTACAAGGCACTTCATGCGCTTGGAATCGAGACTGTAGCCGCCGAAGGATTGGCCTTGGAAGAGGCTACAAAGCCGAGTCTGTGGGTGCATCGTTTTGATCGAAGACTGGGCGAAAATGGTGTTGAAAGGCTGGCAGTCGAGTCGATCTATTCGCTGGCCGGAGTGACCACTCCCGGCAGCTACATGGATCATTCGGAGGTCGTGAGACTGCTGGTCGAGCAATGGCGAGCCGCAGGGCAAGAGGGTCAGGTTGCCGATCTTGTTGCAGAGTACCTGCGCCGAGACCTGCTGAATAAGGTATTGGGCAACTCGGACAACCATGGGCGAAATACGTCGATTATCCGAGAGCCTAAAGCGCTGAGACTGGCGCCTATTTATGACTTGGCGCCCATGGTTATGGACGCAGAGGCTGTCACGCGAACCACCAAGTGGCCTAAAGCATTGGAAAAAGCGGGAGATATCAATTGGAAAGGCGTCTGCGAGGCCCTTTCCGACATTGTTGATCCCGAGCAAAGCTTTGAACGGTTGCGACAAACAGCGCAGCAGCTGCGTGCATTACCGGATCTTCTGGCTGCAAGCGGCCTGCCCGCTGTGACGCTGAATCATCCCAGCATCCCACTTGGAAAACTGGACCTGCGCCTGAAGCAATGGGGGCTGCGATGACGGTCTCACTGGATGCTCGTGCCTTGTTGATTGAAAGTGTTGAGCACGGCTTGGCTGATGGTTCGCTCGAACTGGGCGACGCCGTGCGTCGCTTGCGCACCGAAGTGACGGGCCTGCATCAAAGCCAGTTCGCCAGGATGTGCAAAATCTCCGTTCGCACCTTGGTGCATATCGAGCACGGCGAGGGCAACCAAACCCTGAAATCGCTGAATGCGGTGCTCCGTCCCTTCGGTTTGCAGATGGGTGTGGTCAAAGTGCGACGCAAGGGGTTCTAAGCGTCAACCGCGGCGCACATACCCCTTGCCGAAATGTCGCTCCATGCGCGCCTGGATCAGCTCCAGCCCGAGGGACATTACCCAGTAAATGATCGCCGCCGTGGTGAGCATCTCGATGTAGCGGTAGCTCGAGCGGCCGTAGGACTGGGCCAGGAACATCACTTCCCACACGCCCATCACCGAGATCAGCGACGAGTCCTTGAGCATCGAGATGAACTGGTTGGTGGCCGGCGGGATGATGGTGCGCATGGCCTGGGGCAGGGTGACATGCCAGAAGATCGCCCGGTCACGCATGCCCAGGGCCAACGCCGCTTCCCGTTGGCCATGGGGCACGCCGAGGATGCCGGCGCGGAAAATCTCGCTCAGGTAGGCGCCGTAGTTCAGCGATAAGGCGATGATGCCGGCGACGATCGCGCCCGGCACCAGGCCCAGTTGCGGCAAGCCCAGGTAAATCAGCAGGATCTGGATCAGCAACGGCGTGCCGCGAAAGAACGAGGCGTAGAAACTGGCAATGCCAAACGCCACCGCGCTTTTCGACAGGCGCCCCAGGGCGGTGACAAACCCCAATATCGACGACGCAACGATGGCGCACAGGCACAAAAACAGCGTCAGCGCCGCGCCTTGCAGGAAGCCATTGGGCGCAAGGTGCAGGCCGACCAGGTTGGGCAGCTTGTCGAGGATGATCGAGAACTTCAGGTCAAAGCTCAGGAAGAAACTCGCAAACAGCGCGAGCAGCGCCGCCCAGGTCAGGTAAAGCCGTATACGAAAGCTCATCGGCTGATATCGGCGCCGATCCATTTTTGCGACAGCTTGCTCAAGGTGCCGTCCTGTTTGAGCTGGGCGAAGACCTCACGCACTTTGCTGTCCCACTGCGCGTCGCCTTTTTCGATGGCCACCGAGTTGGGCTCCGAATACAGCGGCTCGCCTGCCAGCTTGAAGCGCTTGTCCTGGGTCAGGCGCGGCTGCGCGGTGACCAGGTTGGTGAGGATCGCATCCAGGCGCACGCCCGCGCCCAGGCCGAGGTCCTGGAATGCCACGTTGTCGGTGTCGTACGGGGCAATCTGCACATCCTCGAACGGGTACTGCAACTGGGTGTCCTCGGCGCCTTCGATCACCAGATTCTTGTTCAGGTAGCTTTCATAGCTGGAGGCGCTGGTGAGGCCGACTTTCTTGCCGCTCAGGTCTTTGGCTGCATGGATGCGATCATCCTTGGCATTGACCACGATGACGGCGGGCGAGGCGTAGTACTCCACCGGGAAGTCGAACACCTCGGCGCGTGCCTTGCTCGGGGTCATTGAGCAGATGCAAATGTCGTAGCGCCCGCTCCAGCGGCCGGCGGCAATGACGTCCCATGAAGGCGTTTCCAGGCGCAGCTTGACCCCAAGCTTTTGCGCTACGGCCTTGGCCACATCCACGTCGAAGCCGTCGAGCTGGTTCTGCTCGTTGAGGAATGAAAACGGTGGATAGCTTTCCATCAGCACCCCGACCAGCTCTTTCTTCTGCTCGATACGGTCCAGGGTGGCACCGCCAAAGGCTTGGGTTGAAGCGGCCAACATCGTCAGGCCCAGGGCCAACAGCGGTCGTAATTTCAAAATCGAGCACCTGAATAAAAAAGAGGTTGTTATTAACCGAACGGTACGCATTAAATAGTTATAAGAACGACTCTCATAGTGAGTTATTTTCATAAGCATATGAGTAAAAAGCATATGGGTACAACAAACACCGTAATTCTCGATGGCGGCATGGGCCGTGAACTGCAACGCCGTGGCGCGCCGTTCCGCCAGCCGGAATGGTCGGCGCTGGCCCTGAGCGAGGCGCCGCAAGCGGTAGAGGCGGTGCACACGGCCTATATCGACAGCGGTGCCGACGTGATTACCAGCAACAGCTACGCGGTGGTGCCGTTTCATATCGGCGAAGCGCGGTTCGCGCAGGAGGGCCAGGCGCTGGCCGCATTGGCCGGTGAGTTGGCGCGACGGGCGGTGAAGGCCTCGGGCAAGTCGGTGCGCGTCGCCGGTTCATTGCCGCCGTTGTTTGGCTCCTATCGGCCCGACCTGTTCCTGCCTGAGCGGGTCAGCGAATTGCTGACACCGCTGGTGCAGGGATTGGCGCCTCACGTTGACCTGTGGCTGGCGGAAACCCAAAGCTCCATCGTTGAAGCGCAAGCGATTCATGCCGGCCTGCCGCAGGATGGCAAGCCGTTCTGGCTGTCGTTTACCTTGAAAGATGAGGATACCGATGAGGTGCCGCGCCTGCGTTCCGGCGAGCCGGTGGCGGAGGCCGCCGAGGCGGCGGCGCAGTTGGGCGTGCAGGTGTTGCTGTTCAACTGCAGCCAGCCCGAAGTGATCGGCGCGGCGATCGATGCGGCGCGGGCAACCTTCGAGCGATTGGGCGTCGCCATTCAGATCGGCGCCTACGCCAATGCCTTCCCGCCGCAACCCAAGGAAGCCACGGCCAACGATGGCCTGGACCCGTTGCGCGACGATCTCGACCCGCCGGGTTACCTGCACTGGGCGGCGGATTGGCAGGCGCGCGGCGCCAGTCATCTGGGCGGTTGCTGCGGGATCGGGCCGGAGCATATTGCGGTGTTGGCCGAGCGCCTTTCCAACTGATTCACCGCAGATCAAAACTGTGGGAGGGGGCTTGCCCCCGATGGCCATGGGTATCTACACAACTCTGTAGCGCCCAACCGTAATGTAACCACGATGCGAAGCGAGTCGCTCTTGATCTTGATCTTAGGCGCCCCGTTAAACCACGCTGGCCGAACGCAGGCTTGAATCCGTGGGTAACCCGGCAGGACGCCGGGTTAGCCGCACT
>NZ_CVTX01000146.1:0-57851 GCF_900005715.1 Pseudomonas sp. 34 E 7 | reverse complement strand
GCTTACTTTTGCGCTTTTCAAAAGTGAGCCGCCGTCAGGGCGGAACCCTAAGTGGCCGTTACCGCAGAAACGGATATGTACTCGTTCCAATCCAACATCCTGGTCGGCCAGAGGCCGCCATCGGGGGCAAGCCCCCTCCCACATGTTTTGTGTTGCGAGTGAGGTTCAGGTTCGGCATTCGGCCAGTGTTCTGAGCTGACCGGAACCGGCCTGGTTCTCCTCCGACAACCACGCCTCAAACCCCGCGCCAATCTTCGGCCATTCCGAGTCGAGCATCGAATACCACGCCGTATTCCGGTTCTGCCCCTTGACCACCATATGCTGGCGGAACACGCCTTCAAAACTGAACCCCAGGCGCTCGGCTGCATACCTGGAGCGCGCATTGCCGTTGTTGCACTTCCATTCCAGGCGGCGGTAGCCCTGCTCGAACGCGTACTTGGCCAGCAGGTACACCGCTTCGGTACTTTTTGGCGAACGCTGCATCGGTGCGCCAAAGGTGACGTGGCCGATTTCAATACGCCCGTGAGCGGGGACGATGGACATCAGGCTGAGGATGCCCTGGACCTGGCCGCTTGCGCGGTCGACCACGCTGAAGAAATACGGGTCGCTGCTGGCGGCATGGTTGTTCAGCCAGGCATCGAAGGCGCTGCGCTCGGGAAAAGGGCCGTAGGGCAAAAAGTCCCACAACGTCGGGTCGGCACCGGGGCCCTCGAGGGCTTGCCACAGTTGTTCGGCGTGACGCGCCGGGTCGAGCTTTTCCAGGCGAATGAAGCGCCCTTCAAGCAGTTGCGCGGCAGGCGCGGGGGCGCCTTTCCAGTCGGCGGGGGAAGTGACCATGCTGCGCTCCTTAAAGACCTTTGCGAAATTGGATGAAACCTGGGCGTTCAGCGATGCGTTCGTACAGTTGAATCGCGGTGGCGTTGGTCTCGTGGGTCAACCAGTGCACCTTGCAGCAGCCATCGGCCTTGGCGGTGGCGTAGACGAATTCGATCAGCTTGCGGCCCACGCCAGTGCCACGTTGGGCTGGGTCCACCAGCAAGTCCTGCAGGTAGCAGGAGTTCTCGATGCTCCAGTTGGAACGATGGTAGATGAAGTTGACCATGCCCACTGCCTTGCCGTCCTGCCAGGCGAGTGCCGAATGAGTCGGCTCGCGGGCGTCGATCAGGCGTTGCCAGGTGCTTTGGCTGACGGCGTCCGGCAGTTCGGTGTTGTAGAACTTCAAATACGCCTGCCACAACGGGAGCCAGGCGGTGTGGTCGGCGGCGGTGACTTGGCGAATGTCGATCTGGCTCATTGTGCAACTCCTTGGGGAATAAAGCGGGCGAGGGCCTGGTCACGCACATCGGTACTGGCGGCCAGGCCTTCGCGCACGCCGGCCACGTCGGCCGCGCTGCGGTTCTGGCTGAGCTTGCGCTTGCCGATCACGCGTTCGATGGGCAGGGCGAAGCCGACGATGGCCTTGAGCATGCCGTCAATGTAGTCCGCCGGTGCGTCACTGACCGCCCAGGGTTGGGCGCGGCCACTTTCATGGCGCTCGGTGAGGGCGCTGACCACCTTGAGCAATCGCTCGGCGTCGTTGAACACCTGCGCCTTGCCATAGGCGTGCACGGCCATGTAGTTCCAGGTCGGCACCACTTTGCCGTGTTCGGCTTTGGCCGGGTAAAACGCCGGACTGACATAGGCGTCGGCCCCCGCGAAGATCACCAGCGCCTCATGGCCATTTTGCAGCTCGCGCCATTGCGGGTTGGCCTTGGCCAAGTGCCCGTAAAGCGTGCCGTTGGGACCTTCATCGGGGTTGAGCAGCAGTGGCAGGTGGCTGGCTTGCAGGCCGTTTTCTCCCACGGTCACCAACTGCGCCAGACGGGTGTGCTGGATCAGTTGCTGGAGTTGGGGCAAATCATCGATGGCAAAGGCGCGGGGGGTGTACATGGGAAATTTTCCTTGGCGAATGCCTGCATCCTAGGCAGGC
Organism: Pseudomonas sp. 34 E 7; assembly: GCF_900005715.1. Classification (NCBI taxonomy): domain Bacteria; kingdom Pseudomonadati; phylum Pseudomonadota; class Gammaproteobacteria; order Pseudomonadales; family Pseudomonadaceae; genus Pseudomonas; species Pseudomonas sp. 34 E 7. The sequence continues at coordinate 55,882 of NZ_CVTX01000146.1, read as the reverse complement.
TATTGGTTCGTTGTAAGAGCCATCTAGCGCTATTTTCATAGGTCCAATATGCCGTCCATCGCGCCGCCTTTATCCTTCAACCCTGCCGGTATTGAACTGGACCGCCGCCAGGGCCTGACGCGCCAACTCTATGAGGCCCTGCGCCAGCGCGTGCTGGATGGACGGTTGGTCAGTGGTACACGGTTACCCGCTACCCGTGATCTGGCGGCGGCACTGTCGATCTCTCGCAACAGCGTCGTGCGCGCCTACGATCAGCTGTACGCGGAAGGGTTTATCGAAAGTCGGGTGGGAGATGGCACCTATGTCGCCCAATTGCCGATGCCGAAAAAACTATCCACACAAGTATCCACAGGGTTTTCAACAGGCTTATCCCCAGGGTTATCCACAAAATGGGCGGATTTACCGGAACATCTTGACGATGAAGTTATCCACAGCACGGGCTTGGCGCGGGTAAAAAATCATCACCTGCCTCAACCGCCTTCAGGTCCACCTCGTGCTTTTCGCGTGGGCGTGCCGGCCTTCGACCTGTTCCCGTTTGAAGTGTGGGCCAAGCTCAACGGGGCGTTCTGGCGCAAACCCGACCTGGAACAGCTGTGTTATGGCGACCCGGCAGGTGACAGCCGCCTGCGTGGCTTGATTGCCGCGTACCTGCGCAGCTCACGGGGTATGCAGTGCACGGCTGAACAAATTGTGATCACCAGTGGTGCACAGCAGGCAATCAGCCTTTGTGCACAGCTGCTGGTTGAGCCGGGTGATGGGGTGGCGGTGGAAAATCCGGGTTACCGTGCGGCCGGCCATGCATTCGCCCTGGCCGGTGGGCGATTGCAGGGTGTGCCGGTAGACAGCGAGGGCCTGGATTGCCAGGTGCTCAACGCTCTGCATGACTGCCGCGTGGCCTATGTCACACCTTCCCATCAATATCCGTTGGGGGTGGTGATGAGCCTGGCCCGGCGTCTGGAGTTGCTGGCCTGGGCCGAGCGTACGGGTGGCTGGATCGTCGAGGATGACTACGACGGAGAGTACCGCTACAGCGGTGCGCCGCTGTCGCCCCTGGCGGCGCTGGATCGCAGTGGCCGCGTGTTATACGTCGGCACGTTCGGCAAAGTGGCGTTCCCCGCGTTGCGCCTGGGCTATCTGGTGTTGCCTGCGGCCCTTGTGCAAGCGTTTACCCGGCGGCGCGCCGTGGACATGCGCCATTCCGAAGTCAGCACCCAGGCGGTGATGGCAGAGTTCATGGCGGCGGGGCACTTCCAACGCCACATTCGCCGAATGCGTCGCGCTGCATTGAACCGACGCAACGCCTTGCTGGCCGGTTGGCCCGATGGGTTGCCCGGCGTCGGCGCCTTGCCCAGCGTTGCGGCCGGGCTGCACTTGACCGTGCGAGTGGACAGCCTGGCCCGCGAGCAGGCGTTGCTCGCGCAGGCTCGTGCGGTAGAGGTTGAGATCACCGGTTTAAGTAGCTATTGGCTGGCTGGCACAAGCCCACCAGCGGACCAGCACGCAGGCCTGTTGATGGGGTTTGCCGCCGTGCCCGAGGCGGCCATCGCGCAGGCGCTGGCACGTTTGCGCGAGGTTTGGCAGGCATAAAAGGCGATCAGCTGTCGAAGAACAGCGACTTGGCCAGTTGATCACCGATGCTGCTGCGGTGGATTTCTATCATTTCCCAGTCACTGGGGCCGGTGCGTTGACGAGCGCCACCGAGCCGCTGTTGTTCGCGCGTCTTGAGGTGGGCCTTGTCGAATCTCTCAAGGGCGGCGCCTTTCGTTGCGTAGTGAAAGTGCGCGTACCACAGCACGGCGTTGGTCTCTTTATCGCGTACTTCGTACTCGTCCAGATAGCCCTTTGGGGGCCCTTTGACGGCGCGACGGCTGAAGGTTCTGGTGATCCTGATCAGCCCTTGGTTTTGCAGCCATTCCACCCGCGCCGCAGTGGGCGGCTGGTGTTTGATCATCTCGATGTAGGTTTTTCTACCCAGGTGATAAAGCCGCTGTGCTGCGTCGTTGAGGTTGCGTTTGGTCGAAGCGGCGGAAGTATGGTCGCTTTCGGTGAGATTGCGCCGGGTCAGCGCTTGCTCGATGTCGTTTGACGCACCCTCCAGTTGTTTGGCGTAGGCCTCGTACATATCCTGGATATCCTGCGGCGCGTGCCAGGGTTTACGCGAGAAGCCCTGGTATTTGCGGGTTTCAGCCTGCTCGGCATTCAACAGCGTTTGTCCGGTGTTGATGCTGGTATCCAGGTCCAGCGTGGCAGGCACTGGCGATGCGGAGGTAACCTTTTGCCGCTTGACCCAGACGCCTGGGGTTTTTTCATGAAACGTAGCGAGCACCTTGCCTGTCACGGACGTCCTCACATCGACCAGGGTACTGTCGGACTCACGGGGTTGAGCTATTAACACGCCGTCGTAGCGTGTCTTGATTATTTTGCGTCGTGGCGTGTGCGAGGCCTTTGAGCTGCCGGGCTTGGGTTCAAGGGCTTTTTTCTCGCGCAGCAGTTGCGCCAGGTCGTGAATGGCGCGCTGGCTGAATCCGCCGATCTGCTGGCGAAAACCCTGCAGGCGGGTTTTCAGCAGATACTGCGGATGGTCGGCGTGTAGCTCCAGCAGACGTTGATCTGCACTGGAAAATTGCTCAACCAGGCTGTTGAGCACATCAATGCGCTCATCCAGCGACGTGTCGCTGCCCCGTCTCACAACTTCAGTGAAACTCTCAACGTTAAGTTCGGCTGTGTCGACGCACTGGTTCATCTGCTCTCGCAGCGTGGCGGGGATCTGGCTTTGCTCTTCATCGATACACAGGTAGCGACCCAAGCCGATCTCCTGGGATTTGAGCTCGGCGAGGGTGAGCGGTGGCAATTCGCTCAGGGCTTTTTGAATGACCGCTGCGCCTTCATCTCCCAGCACTTTGAGATCGCTGAAACGGTCGTTGATGAACTCCAGGCGCTTGATGATTGCCAGGTTCAAGGTGGACAGGTTTTGCGCGCTTTGCGCCTGGTTTTTATAGTCAATGTCCACCTCGGCATCGAGGATTGGGAACGACGATTCCAGGGCCTCCTTATAGCTCACCAGTTGTTGTTCCATGACTACCTGAGTCAGTTGTATTTGCTGCTTCAGGTATTCACTCATGTTGCCCTGATAGGCGGGCACGGCATCGATGATGCTCAAGGATTTCAGCTGACTGATCGCCTCATCGTACGCCGTCAGCCGGTTGTCGACTTTACCTATGAACGCTGTACGCAGCAGGTCCGTGGAAGGGCCAGGGGCGGCGTCCAGTTCGGGCTTTGACTCAAGCACGTCCAGCTGTTGCCTGGCGGCGACCGCATCAAAGGCGTTGAGCTGGGCCATGAGTGCGGTAATGCGCTCAGGCTGATTGACCTTGACCGCACGCTGACGGTTGCGAAGGCCGCCGCCGCGCAGTCGCAAGCGGATGTCGACAAACCACTGGCCCGCCAGATTGCCAATCAGCGGCGGGCCCGTGCGCAACGGTGCCTGCGGGTCAATGATGATGACACTGTCGTTGTCATCCACCCTGACTTCGAACCAGCGCGCACCAACCGGTGCATACCATTTGTCGGCAAGTGGATACAGATTCAAGTGGCGCCCGCGCGTTTTGTTTTGCGCGCCAAGCTTGTCGGGTTTGGCAACGTTGAAACTGTCGAGTGTCCTGGCCAGGCCCAAGCGGCTATGACCCAGGGCCCCCAGGATGTGTACGGCGCCCTGATGCTTGGCGGGCAGTTGGTTGTCGGGAATATCTGCTTGTTGCACGGCGGTGTATGTTTTTTCGGCAACAGGTGGTTTACCGGCGGTGTCGATCATTGTCGACTCGGATTCAGTTTCGATCTTCGGCGCACCGAACTGTCCCGGCGGGCGGGGATGGCGTAGGGCGATGTGCAGGGTCAGAGCCATGCCCAGGTTGAGGAATACATCCACTAATGCGGTCCACGAGGCGTGTTGATCCCCCTTGTTTACCGCTTCCTCGGTGGCTTGCAGGTCGTCCATGATTTGCCAGATCCAGGCGGCAATTCCGACGGTGCGGCCCATGAATGGCAGGGCCGCGTTGAATATTTGCCAGCCGGTATGGCGAAACGTCGCCCAGCGTTTCTGTACATTGGACACCGACTGACGGGCCGCCAGTTCGATCATGGCGGTGGCATTGGCCTTGAACAGCGTTGCCAGGGCGTCATTGCCCACTTCTTCATCGGCCATGGTCACGGGGCCGCTCATGTAGAGCAGGGTGAGGGGCTCGACGAGGGCGCGCACCACCGTCCAGGGCGAGGGCAACGTGTCGGGAAACACGTATTGGGCGTAGTTGAAGCTCTGCGCCTGCGGCAGCCAGGCCAGCACCGATTCGCGCAAGGGGCGCTCATGTTTGATCGCGTACAACAGGTTTTGCCGTGCCGGGTATTGCATCAGCACCGGTTCCAGCAACGGGCGATAAAGCAGGCACGGGCCGGCGCTGGCGTCCCTTGGACCGATCACGAACATATTGGCGACCACGTCGCGCTCATGGCCGGGGCGCAAGGTGGGCACGAAGGCCAGGGCGCGGATAACAATGGGCTGCCCGTCTACGTGGCGATCGTGTTCATCGGTGTGCATCACGGCGGCAACGTAGCGGTAGCCGAGCTCATCAATTGCGCCCTGCCTGCGGATTTTCATTTGCAGGGCCAGCAGCGGCAGTTGCAGGCGTAGATGGCTGGTATAGAGCTGTTGGCGGTGATTGGATTGCACCGGTTCATCGAGCAGTCTCTGTTTGATCAGCGCGGGGTAGTGTTCGCCGATATCAATGTCTTCGATCAGGTCTTTCACATAGCTGAAGGTCAGCCAGTTGGGGACACCATCGTCATTGTCGCCGTAGCGCACCGTGATATTGCCGGTGGGCAGGCCGGTGAGGTTGTCCAGCGCCAGATCGATCAGGCCGCGACGGGTGATGTCCACGCTGCCCGGCACGATGAACGTGCCCCATATCACCGGGCTTTCGATCACCACCTCGATTTTGTCCAGGTTCAGGCGCGCACCGTCCTTATGCGACTGGATGCGGCTTTGCAGCTGTGTGCGGGCATAGTCCCGAATGGGCGCAATGCCGTCCTGGAATGTTTCGCCCTGGTAGTGGGCGTGCAGTTGGGCCAGGTCGATCATATAGCGGCTGTAGGCGGCGGTGTCCGAGTCCGACGCCGAAGCCAGCCAGTCGGGCAGTTGTTGATGAATCTCTCGGATACTCGAGAGTTGGTGATCGCTCATCTCTTCGATGCTGGGCACAATGCGGGCGACGGTGACAGGGCTTGGCTGCTCCTGTGCCGGCTCATCGACAGCGGCTTGGCTGTAACTGCCGATGGTGCGGATTTGCAGGTCAATCAGGGTGCAGGCCAGCGCGTCGAAAAAATTGCCATCGGGCTCATAGAGACGCCACTGCAACGTGGTATCGCGCTCCGGCGCACTCAACCGGGCCGGCAGTGAGGCGCCGAATGCTTCGACTGACGCGAAGCTTTCGTACCCGCTTACCAGCGAGTGCGTCAGGACCATTTGGCGCTTGTCGTGCTCGCCAACCAGTACGGCGATGTCCGTAAAACTGATGTGGGTGGACTCGCCGTCCCGAAGCAGGTCGATATCGACCAGGTAGGCACGACTCTGGTAGCGATCATTCAACGAGCGCCTCGCCCGGTCGGGCTCTTGGAAAAATCCACGGGCCATGGCCGCTTCGTGCTCTGCCAAGCCCTGCTCTTCGTTGACGTTCCACACTTTTCTCAGTGAGTTGGAAAATGTCCGCCAGCGTGGCCCGGTGCTGCCGTTGGAGGCGTTCCAGAAATTAAGCTGCTGTTCCTGAAAAGCGGTGAACAGCAAGGCGGACAACTCGTTGATCAGGCGTGCGATGGCATCGATCTTCACCTCAAGGTGTACAGGCGCCGCCGCGTTCGGCTGCAGCGTGAGGAAGTGCTCGCCATCGATGTAAGTCACTCGTTCGCCGGACAGCGCCTGGTTGGCCAGTACCGAGGTCAGGGACTGGATAACGGCTGGCGCCGGTTCGACAGCACTGCCCACGATGTGCCAGCGAGGGCTGACCACCATTGCCAGGTCAGGGTCGATATTGAGCGCGGGGTAGAGGTCTCGGAGTGCCGAGCGCAACGTGATGGCGGCGACCTCGTGGGTGGTGGGCCCGTTGGTTAACTGGGTGAGCAGTTCATAGGTGCTGGGGGGGCGGTGATTAGTGTTATGTAGGTCGTTGGGCATGTGTTGCTCCTCTGCAATCGCTGGCCTGGACGGGCGTCGAGGAGGTGCAAGGTAGCGATGGCCATAGCCGGGAGGACGGTAGATAAATCGCGGCGCCCGCGAAGGCGCCCGTCAAAGCAAGGTGTTTCAGGTGCCGGATTTGATCTTGGTCCAGGCCCTGGTCCTGGCGCGTTCGGCTTTGCTGTCCAGGGGCTTGAGGGTGTAGAGCGTCGTCATGGCCGCGTCGGTCGGGTACAGGTTGGGGTTGTTGCGTATCGCCGGGTCGACCCACTCGGTGGCGTCCTTGTTCGGGTTGGGATAACCGACGAAGTCGCTGACCGGTGCGATGACGTTGGGTTGCAACAAATAGTTGATGAAGGTGTAGGCGTCGCCCGGATTTTTAGCACCCTTGGGGATGGCGAGCATGTCGAACCAGATCGGCGCGCCTTCCTTGGGCAGGCGCATATCCACGGTCACGCCATTCTTGGCTTCCTTGGCGCGGTTGGCGGCCTGGGAAAAACTGCCGGAATAGCCCACGGCCACGCAGATGTCGCCGTTGGCGATATCGGCCATGTATTTGGAGGAGTGAAAGTAGGTGATGTACGGGCGGATTTTCATCAGCAGCGCTTCGGCCTTGATGTAGTCCTTGGGGTTGCCGCTGTTGGGGTCCAGGCCCAGATGCTGCAGGGCCAGCGGCAGGATCTCCGAGGGCGAATCCAGCAGCGCGACCCCGCACTGCTTGAGCTTGCTGATGTTTTCTTCCTTGAAGATCAGGTCCCAGCTGTCCACTGGCGCGTCGTCGCCCAGGGCCGCCTTGACCTTGGCCGGGTTGAAGCCGATCAGGATGGTGCCGTACATGTAGGGCACGGCGTACTGATTGCCGGGGTCGTTGGCTTCGATCAGCTTCATCAGCTTGGGATCCAGGTGCTTCCAGTTGGGCAACTGGCTACGGTCCAGGGGCTGGAACACCCCGGCTTCGATCTGCTTGGCCAGGAACACGTTGGAGGGCACCACCACGTCATAGCCGGAATTGCCGGTGAGCAGCTTGGCTTCCAGCGCCTCGTTTGTGTCGAAGATGTCGTACACCAGTTTGATCGACGGGTTCTGCGCCTTGAAGTCCTCAAGGGCCTTGGGGGTGATGTAGTCGAACCAGTTGTAGACCTTCAGGGTTTTCTCTTCGGCCTGTGCCGCGCCGCTGGCCACCGCGACGCACAGGACGAGCGATTTGAGTATGTTCATTGGGCTGCTTCCTCGAAACCTTCAAGCACGTTGCCGGCGTTGATACCGATTTCTTCCACGGCGTAGCCGCCTTCCATCACAAACAGCGTTGGCGTGCCGAGCTGCGCGATGCGTCGACCCATGGCCAGGTAGTCCGGGCTGTCGAGCTTGAATTGCGAAATGGGGTCGTCCTTGAAGGTGTCCACGCCCAGGGAGACAACGATGACATCGGCACCGTAGCGCGTGATCTCGGCACAGGCTTGTTCAAGCGCGGCGCTCCAGGTTTCCCAGGTGGCGCCGGCCGGTAACGGATAGTTGAAGTTGAACCCTTCTCCCGAACCCTCTCCCAGCTCATCGGCATACCCGAGAAAGAATGGGAACTCCGCCTCCGGATGGCCGTGGATCGAGGTGAAGAGCACATCGCTGCGCGAGTAGAAAATCGATTGCGTGCCGTTGCCGTGGTGGTAGTCCACATCGAGGATGGCGACCTTTTTGCAGCCCTGGTCGAGAAACGCCTGGGCGGCGATGGCCGCGTTATTGAGGTAGCAATAACCGCCCATCAGGTCGCTGGCGGCGTGATGCCCGGGCGGGCGGCACAGCGCAAAGGCACTGTGGGCGCCTTGCGTGATGGCGGCCTGGGCGGTGAGGGCGACTTGCGCCGCGCTGTAGGCCGCTTGCCAGGTGCCGGCGGTGATCGGCGCGCCTCCATCGAAACTGTAATAGCCCAGCTGGCCGTGCAGGCTGGCGGGCATCACGCGGCGCAACGTGCGCGCGGGCCAGGTGTAGGGCAACAGGTCGCCATCCTGGCCGTACTCGGTCCAGCGTTGCCAGGCGCCCTTGAAGAAGTCGAGATAGTCGCGGCTGTGAATACGTTGCAGCGGCGCCAGACCGAAGTCCTGCGGCGCCTGCACCGGGCCCAGGTCACGGTCTTTGACGCGTTGCAGCACGTGGTCGGCGCGCGAGGGCATTTCAAAGCAGGGCATCAGTTGCCCGTCCATCAATTCACAGCGGCCGTGGTGCAGGTGGTGATCGTCCGAGTAGATCGTCAGCATGTGTTGTTCTCCGCAGGCTCTGTCGGTGCATGCAGTCTTGCGGCGGGTGCGATTTATGAGAACGGCAGGAGCGGCCAAAAGGGGATAAATATGGCCAGCCTGTGTGTCCGCAATGGGCCCCTGAACGGGGCGTCATGCGCGAAATTGGCTCGGCGCGACGCCGCTCCAGCGTACGAAGGCATGCCTGAAGCTGGCCGTTTCGCTGAACCCCAGCGTTTCGGCTATCCGGTGGATCGGCCACAGATCGTCAGCCAATAACTGTTTGGCGCGTTCAAAGCGCAACTCATCGAGCAGTTCCTGATAGCTGCAGCCCAGGTGGTGCAAGTGTCGACGCAGGGTGCGTGCGGAACAGTTCATTTGCCGGGCCAGGCCCTCCAGCCCGGGTGCGGCGTGCAGTTGCGCGGCCAGCAACTGACGGATTCGCCCCAGCCATGCCTCGCGTCCGGTGAATTCGGTGTTCTGTTTCCGGCAGCGCTCGACCATGGCCTGTTGGGTCACGGCGTCAGCCAGCGGAAGGGGTTGGGCAAGCCAGCGTTTATCGAAGGCGAATGCATTGGCCGTGGCCTGGAACTGCAGCGGGCAATCGAAGCTCTCGACGTAACGCGCTTGATAATCCGGCGCGTCGTGCTCGAAACGAGCGCCCAACAGGGGCAGTGGATGGCCGAGCAGGTCGTCGCAGATAACTTTCAACGACCCCAGGCACAACTCGACATTGAAGGCCGTCAGTGCGGGGCTCTCGCGGTAATCGCCGGCGGTGAACCAGATACGTTCGTCGTCTTCCTCCAGGCTCAGTTCGAAGAGTGTTCCCAACAGCGCCGGATAACGCAGGGCCAGGCGCAAAGCGTCACCGAAAGTGGCACTGGTGAGCAGGGCATAGCCGAGCATGCCGTAGGAGGAAACATGCATGCGCCGCCCCACGATCAAGCCGATATCGCGCTGCAGGGCCACGGCGTTGGCGCACACCTGCATCTCCTGATGCGTGGCGATACGCGTGTCGGCGCGGCGCAAGTCCGCTGCGCAGATGCCGCTGCCGGCCAATAACGCGGCATGGGGCAAGCCTTCGGCCTCGAAGGTACTGAGCACCAGAGACACGGCATTGAGGGTGGTGAGATGGGAGTGCAGCATGGGGACTTCCAGCCATGGATAGGCTGGAAGTGGAGCAAGTTACATGCCGCTCAGTTCAGTTCGCCGCACAGGTCCAGTTCCACCAGGCGACGGATTTCGCGGGTCGGCAACCCGGCCCCGAGCAGGGCGTTGAGCTTGCCGAAGGCCGCCTCGCGGGTCATGCCGCCACCGGACAGCACGCCCACACCGCGCAGGCGGCTGCCGGCTTCGTAGACGTCCAGCTCCACGCCGCCTTCATGGCATTGGGTGGTCGCAACCACTACTACATCCTGATCCTGCGCACGTTGCAGGCTGGCCAGGAAGGCCGGGTTGTCACTTGGGCCGGTGCCGCTGCCGAAGCATTCGAGCACCAGCGCCTGGAGGCCGCTGTCGACCAGCGCATCCAACAGGTCGGCGGCGATGCCCGGCACCAACGGCAGGACGCCGACCCTGGCTTCAGACTTGGGCTGGCGGTAATGCAGGGCCGCGGGGATCATGTCGGCTTGGGAGACGCCGCCGTTACGTTGCAAGGCGGCAAACGGATGGCGACCAAAGCTGCGGATCTTCGCGCACCGGGTGGGCGCCATGAGCGCGCCGTGGAAATACAATTGCACGCCGGGTGCCAGGCCTTCCCCGAGTGCCGTCAGCGCACCGCTGACGTTTTCCCAGGCATCACTGTCGGGCACGCCTGCCGGCAACATCGAGCCGGTGAACAGTACGGGTGCCGGCAGACCGAGGAGTTGAAAACTCATGGCCGCCGCGCTGTACGCCAGGGTGTCGGTGCCGTGCAGGATCAGCACGGCGTCGCAGCCGTCGTCCACGGCCTCGACAACGGCGCTGCGCAGGCGCTGCCAGTAGGCAGGGGTCATATTGGCGCTGTCGATCAGCGGCGACATCTCCCGAAAGCGCCACGTGGGCACGGGTGCGTCGGCCAGTTGCTCGCGCATACGCGCCTCAAAACCGGAAGCGGGTGCCAGGCCGTTGGCACTGGCCTGCATGCCGATGGTGCCGCCGGTGTAGAGCACCATGACGTTGTTGGCTGCTTGCATGAACAATCTCCTGAACGAAAAACGCCGCCGGGCCCAGAGCATGCCCAAGGCCGGGCGGCGTGTCATCTGGCGGTGATTAACGTTGCGCCTGGGCGCTCAGTTCAGCCGACGCTGCTGCTTCGGATTTTACCGGGTTGGCCGGCCAGGCCTTGCGGTCCAGGTCCAGGTCGGGGAACTGGCTGGAATCGAATACCGGGGTCTTGATGCCTGCTGCGCGCTGGCTGTCGTAGTCGTTGAGGATGCGCATGGCGATCTTGAACAGGAACGCCAGGGCGAACAGGTTGACGAACGCGAGCATGGTCATGGTGATGTCGGCGAAGGCGAACACGGTGCTCAGGTTCTCGATCGAACCCCAGAAAATCAGCACCAGCACCAAGGCGCGATAGCCCATCAGTACCTTGCGGTTGTTGCCGACCAGAAAGCGCAGGTTGCTCTCGCCCAGGTAGTAGTTGTACATGATCGAGGTGAACACGAACAACGCCAGGGCGACCGAGATGAACATGCGGCCCCAGTCACCGACCACGGCGGCCAGGGAGTTCTGGGTCAGGGCAATGCCGTCGCCTTCAAAACCCGGGGTGTAGAAGCCGGAGAGCAGGATCAGCAACGCGGTGCAGGTGCAGATCACGAAGGTGTCGAGGAACACGCTGAACGCTTGCACCACACCTTGGGCAATCGGGTGTTCCACGGAGGCCACTGCCGCCACGTTGGGCGCACTGCCTAAACCGGCTTCGTTGGCGAACACGCCGCGTTTGACGCCCATGATGATCGCGCTGCCCACCAGGCCACCGAAGGCCTGGTCTAGACCGAAGGCGCTCTTGACGATGGTCGCAAGCATGGCCGGCACGTGGTCGAACTGCAGCACGATCACGTACAGGGTCACGGCGATGTAGACCAGCGTCTTGACCGGTACCAGCAGGTCGGCGATCGAGGCAATACGCTTGATCCCGCCAATGAACACCAGGCCCAGCAACACCGCCAGCGCGAGGCCGGTGTAAGTGGTGTCGAGACCGAAGGCATTATTCAGCGAGTGGGTAACCGCGTGGGCTTGTAGGCCGTTGAAGGCAAAGCCGAAGGTCACCAGCAGCAGGAACGCCATGACCATCCCCAGCCAGCGTTTGTGCAGGCCGTGCTGGATGTAATAGGCCGGGCCGCCACGGTAGGCACCTTCTGCATCGGTGCGCTTGTACAACTGACCCAGGGAGCACTCGATAAAACTCGAGGACATGCCCACCAACGCGGTGACCCACATCCAGAACACGGCGCCCGGGCCACCTAGGGTCACGGCAATGCCGACGCCTGCGATGTTACCGGCGCCCACACGGCCGGCCAGGCTGAGCATCAGCGCCTGGAACGAGCTGAGTTGGCCGGAGCTGCTTTTCAGGCTGTCTTTAAACACCGAGAACATGTGGAAAAAGTGACGCAATTGAACGAAACGCGAGCGGATCGTGAAATAACCGCCGAGCCCGACAATGAGCACGATCAGTACTTTCCCTGAGAGGAAGTCGTTGATGACTTCGAGCATGGAGTGTTCCTCGCTGATTTTTCTAATGGCAAACGCAGGACGGTGCGACGCATCGCTCGGCACCAGGCAGTGCGCGACGTTCGACCCCAATCCTTTTGCGGGTGTTGTTATTCATGCGGTTTCGCGCTGTACAGGACCTCGTTACCGACGATCTCTGACACGAAGAGGGGCGGCACTATACCTAGGCGAACGTGATCCGTCTGCTCGGCCTGATTAAAGGTTTCAGCGAAGCGGTGAGAGGGGAGGTGGGTAAGCGGTGCGATATTGGATTTTTTATAGGCGTCATAAGCAACCTCAAGGCAAAAAAAAGGGCCTGAAGAACGAGCCTTCAGGCCCTCAAAAGGTGAGAGGTGTCTAGTCTCTCAGCCTGGTGAGCGGTGCAACAAACACTTAGGCCTTCAGCGGGACCAAGCGTGGAGCGATCATGTTTTCGGGGCGCAGGATGTCGTCGAGCATGGCGTCGTCGAGCAAGCCTTCTTCACGCACCAGTTCCAGCACACCGCGACCGCTTTCAAGGGCGATTCGCGCAATGCGGGTGGCGTTTTCATAGCCGATGTAGGGGTTCAGCGCGGTGACCAGGCCGATGGAGTGCTCCACCAGTTCGCGGCAGCGCGCTTCGTTGGCGGTGATGCCGACGATGCAGTGCTCGCGCAGCATGTCCATGGCGCGTTGCAGCAGGCGGATCGAGTCGAAGATCTTGTAGGCGATCAGCGGCTCCATCACGTTCAGTTGCAGCTGGCCGCCTTCGGCCGCGATGGTCAGGGCCAAATCGTTACCGATGATTTGGAACGCCACCTGGTTCACGGCTTCCGGGATCACCGGGTTGACCTTGCCGGGCATGATCGAGCTGCCTGGCTGGCGCGCCGGCAGGTTGATTTCGTTGATGCCGGTGCGTGGGCCGCTGGACAGCAGGCGCAGGTCGTTGCAGATCTTCGACAGCTTCACCGCGGTACGCTTGAGCATGCCGGAGAACAGCACGAAGGCGCCCATGTCGGAGGTGGCTTCGATCAGGTCGGCCGCCGGTACCAGCGGCTGGCCGCTGATGGTGGCCAGGCGTTGTACGGCCAGGGCCTGGTAGCGTGGGTCGGCGTTGATGCCGGTGCCGATGGCGGTGCCGCCCAGGTTCACTTCGGTGAGCAGCTCCGGCGCCAGGGTTTTCAGGCGGGCCAGGTCTTCGCTCAGGGTGGTGGCGAAGGCGCGGAATTCCTGGCCGAGGGTCATCGGCACGGCGTCTTGCAGTTGGGTGCGGCCCATTTTCAATACATGCCCGAACTCGACACCTTTGGCGGCGAAGGCCTGGATCAGGCTGTCGAGGCTGGCCAGCAGCGCGTCATGGCCCAGCAGCAGACCCAGACGGATCGCGGTCGGGTAGGCGTCGTTGGTCGACTGCGCCATGTTCACATCGTTGTTGGGGTGCAGGTACTGGTACTCACCCTTCTGATGGCCCATGGCCTCCAGCGCGATGTTGGCGATCACTTCGTTGGCATTCATGTTGGTGGAAGTGCCGGCGCCGCCTTGAATCATGTCCACCACGAACTCTTCGTGGAAATCGCCGCGAATCAGGCGGGCGCACGCTTCGCTGATGGCCGCGTGCTTGGCTTCGCTGAGCTGGCCCAGTTCGCGGTTGGCGTCCGCTGCTGCTTGCTTGACCATTGCCAGACCGACCACCAATTTCGGGTAATGCGAAATCGGAACGCCCGAGAGGCGGAAGTTGTTCACCGCTCGCAGGGTCTGGATGCCGTAATACGCTTGGGCAGGTACTTCGAGTACGCCAAGCAGGTCTTTTTCGGTACGGAAAGATGCAGCAGAGGACATGACGGAAATCATCTCGATAGGGACCCGGAACTGGCCGGAACGCTGTGAATGCTAGGCTTTTGAGAGTTTTTGGGCCAATGCTGTTAAGCACTGGCCTATGCACAAACGGCATAATGTCGATGTGACCCGGTTACCATGCCGGGCGTGTGTGCCAAAATGGTGCATTCCCCGTGGGAGGCAGTGATGAACCTTGAGAGCAAATGGCTGGAAGACTTCAGCGCCCTGGCGGCGACGCGCAGCTTTTCCCAGGCGGCGGAGCGGCGCTTTGTCACCCAGCCGGCGTTCAGTCGACGTATTCGCAGCCTGGAAGCGGCGCTGGGGCTGACCCTGGTCAATCGCTCACGCACGCCGGTGGAGCTGACGGCGGCGGGGCAATTGTTCCTGGTCACCGCGCGCACGGTGGTCGAGCAACTCGGTGAAGTGCTGCGCCATTTGCATCATCTGGAAGGCGGGCAGGGGGAGGTCATGCAGGTGGCGGCGGCTCACTCCCTGGCATTGGGTTTTTTCCCGCGCTGGATCGCCCAACTGCGCAACGAAGGTTTGAACATCGCCACGCGGCTGGTCGCCACCAACGTCGGCGATGCCGTGCACGCCCTGCGCGAAGGCGGCTGCGACCTGATGCTGGCGTTTTACGACCCGGATGCCGCGATGCAGATGGACGCCGAGATCTTTCCCTCGCTGCACCTGGGCAACACCGAAATGCTCCCGGTGTGCGCCGCCGATGCCGATGGCAAGCCGCTGTTCGATCTGGAAGGCGAGGGCAGCGTGCCGTTGCTGGCCTACAGTGCCGGCGCCTTTCTCGGACGCTCGGTGAACCTGCTGCTGCGCCAGCGTGCGCTGCGTTTTACCACCATTTATGAAACCGCCATGGCCGACAGCCTCAAGAGCATGGCGCTGGAAGGTCTGGGTATCGCCTGGGTACCGCAGTTGAGCGTGCGGGCGGAACTGGCCCGTGGCGAGTTGGTGGTGTGTGGCGGGGCGCAATGGCATGTGCCGCTGGAGATTCGGCTGTATCGCTGCGCGCTGGTGCGCAAGGCGAATGTGCGGTTGTTGTGGCGCAAGCTGGAAGGTGGCGCGGCGCAAAATACCTGAGCCCAGTCTCGGGCCCAGTATCAGGCCCAATGCAGGGCAAATGTGGGAGGGGGCTTGCCCCCGATTGCGGTGTGTCAGGCACTGAATATGTCACCGACAGACCGCTATCGGGAGCAAGCCCCCTCCCACAGGGTTTTGCGGTGTATTGGACTGACTCTTGAGTCAATAAAACCGCCGGTTTGGGCGGCAAGACAGATGGTCATCCCAGGGGCTGTTTATCTGAATTATTACGGTATACTGCGCGGCCTTCGGCCGGTCCAACCGGCCTTAATTCGTACACCAAGCCACGCCGGATTTCCCGCGTGGCTTGTTGTTTTTTGACGCGCCTGCGGGCGCCCAGAGAGAAGAGGCACGACGATGAGTGCATTGGTTGGCGTGATCATGGGCTCCAAGTCCGATTGGTCCACCCTTAGCCACACCGCCGATATGCTGGAAAAACTCGGCATTCCGTACGAAGTGAAGGTGGTCTCCGCCCACCGCACCCCGGACTTGCTGTTCCAGTATGCCGATGAAGCAGAATCCCGTGGCATCGAGGTGATTATTGCCGGTGCCGGCGGTGCGGCGCATTTGCCGGGCATGTGTGCAGCCAAGACTCACCTGCCCGTGCTCGGTGTACCGGTGCAGTCGTCAATGCTCTCGGGCGTGGATTCGCTGTTGTCCATCGTGCAGATGCCGGCCGGCATTCCGGTGGCAACCCTGGCGATCGGCAAGGCCGGCGCGATCAACGCCGCGTTGCTGTCCGCCAGTATCCTGGGCGCCAAGCACCCGCAGTTCCATGCGGTGCTGAAAAAATTCCGTGCTGAGCAGACAGACAGCGTGCTGGACAATCCAGACCCACGCATCGCCTGAGGGTGTTGATTGATGAAAATCGGTGTAATCGGTGGCGGCCAACTGGGTCGCATGCTGGCTCTGGCGGGAACCCCGCTGGGGATGAACTTCGCTTTCCTGGACCCGGCGCCGGACGCTTGCGCGGCAGCCCTGGGTGAACACCTGCGCGCGGACTACAGCGACCCGGATCACCTGCGTCAACTGGCCGACGAAGTTGACCTGGTGACCTTCGAGTTCGAAAGCGTCCCGGCCGAAACCGTGGCGTTCCTGTCGCAGTTCGTCCCGGTGTACCCGAGCGCCGAAGCCCTGCGCATCGCGCGCGACCGCTGGTTCGAGAAGAGCATGTTCAAGGACCTGGGCATCCCGACCCCGGCCTTCGCCGACATCCAGTCCCAGGCGGACCTGGACGCCGCCGTCGCCAGCATCGGCCTGCCGGCCGTGTTGAAAACCCGCACCCTGGGGTATGACGGCAAGGGCCAGAAAGTCCTGCGCACGGCGGCCGATGTGGTCGGCACCTTTGCCGAACTGGGCGGCGTCGCCTGCCTGCTGGAAGGCTTCGTGCCGTTCACCGGTGAAGTCTCGCTGATCGCCGTGCGTGCCCGTGACGGCGAAACCCGCTTCTATCCGTTGGTGCACAACACCCACGACAGCGGCATTCTCAAGCTGTCCGTCGCCAGCACCGACCACCCGCTGCAGGCCCTGGCCGAGGATTATTCCAGCCGCGTGCTCAAGCAGCTGGATTACGTTGGCGTGATGGCGTTCGAGTTCTTCGAAGTCGATGGCGGTCTCAAGGCCAACGAAATCGCCCCACGCGTGCACAACTCCGGGCACTGGACCACCGAAGGCGCCGAGTGCAGCCAGTTCGAGAACCACCTGCGCGCGGTGGCGGGCATGCCCTTGGGCTCCACGGCCAAGGTTGGCGAGAGCGCCATGCTCAACTTCATCGGCGTGGTGCCGCCGGTTGAGCGAGTCATGGCGATCGACGATTGCCATGTGCATCACTACGGCAAGGCCTTCAAGGCAGGGCGCAAGGTGGGTCACGCCAACCTGCGCTGCAAGGACCGCGCGACCCTGCAGGCGCAGATCCTCAAGGTCGAAGCGCTGATCGCCGAACAATAAGCTGCATCGTCGCGGGAACCATTAAGGCTCGGCGTCCCTCTGATTGCAGGATGCCAAAGTCTGACTAGGCTTTGGCATGACTCACACCAATCAGAGGGAAATGCCATGGGTATCATTGGAACCATCTTTATCGGCTTGATCGTCGGCCTGCTGGCGCGTTTCCTCAAGCCTGGCGACGACAGCATGGGCTGGATCATGACCATTCTGCTGGGTATCGCCGGCTCCCTGGCTGCAACCTACGGTGGCCAGGCGCTGGGGATCTACCAGGCCGGTCAAGGCGCAGGCTTTATCGGTGCGCTGATCGGTGCGATCGTGCTGCTGGTCATCTACGGCCTGATCAAAAGAAAGTAATCAGCCGACAAAGTCCTCTGCGCTGCGCAGGCGCAGAGGGCTAGAATGCTCGGCACTTGTACTTGCCGAGCCTCTCCATGCGCCGTTTCCTGTTGACTCTCCTCTTGCTGGGCTCAGGCCTGGCCCACGCCGGCGAACTGCCGGAAACCGACTGGCTCGAGCTGATGCCGCTGTCGGATCAGAAAGCCCTCGAAGCCATGCCCGAGATCGATCACAACTCGCCCGAAGCCCAAGGCACCTTTACCGACAAGGGTGGCCTGAAGCAGAGCAAAGGCTTGCCGGCGGTGATGTATTCCACCAAGACCGTGGCGGCCATGAACGGCAAGCACATCCGTATCGGCGGCTACCCGGTGCCGTTGGAAACCGATGCCAAGGGCCGCAGCACCCTGTTCTTTCTCGTGCCGTACCCCGGCGCGTGTATCCATGTGCCGCCACCGCCGCCCAACCAACTGGTGCTGGTGCGCTATCCCAAGGGGCTGAAGCTGGATGATATCTACACGCCGCTGTGGGTGACCGGAACCTTGAAGGTGGAGAAGGTGAATAACGACCTGGCGGACGCGGCGTATGCGCTGGATGCAGGGAAGGTGCGGGTGGTGAAGGAGTCCGATCTCTAACAGCCAACACATAACAATGTGGGAGGGGGCTTGCCCCCTCCCACATTTTTGATTGGGTTTACAAAGGAATGCTGGCGATGCTCACGCCCAGGGTGTGGCTTTCGCCGGGTGCCAACGCCACCACATCGTCCAGCACATTCGCCGTCTCGATGCACAACATCCCCTGCCAGCCATCGTCGGCCATGTCATCGAAGGCCTTGGCGCGTTCGGTCCATGGGTTCCAGATCACGGTCGATTTCGACCCTTCGCTGGTGAGCTGGATGCGACGCTGCCAGTCCTTGTCGAGGATGCTCAGGCGGGCCGGTGTATCGAGGTAGATACGGTCAGTCTCGGCACTGAAGTGCAGCAGGCCGGACTGGGTTTTCTCGGTCCAGCCATCGGCGGTATCGATATAGGTCGCCCCCTCCACGCCTTCGACCTGCACGTTGCGCACATCGCTGACGGCGAAGTAGGTGTGCAATGCCTGGCTGAAGGTCACGGTGTCAGTGCCACGGTTATGGCTGGTGAGGTGGATATGCAACTGGTCGTCCAGCACCAGGCTCAACGTCAGGTCGACCTGATGAGGCCAGCCAGGAAAGCCGCCTGCCGGTACGGGCAGCGCAAGGTCCACCCGCAACGCCTGGCCTTCAAGCCTGGTTGCGGCTAATTCCCACAACGCCGTCCGCACAAAACCGTGGGCGCCGGCCGGCTGATCGCTTTGACGCATCGCCTTGACGCTCTGCGGGTTGCGCTCGAATACACCAAACCACGGCCAGCACACCGGGACGCCGGTACGAATGCCTTTGCCCTGCTTGAACACCGCCTCGGGGTTCGGCCAGATCAGCGGCTGCTCGCCATCGCGCTGATAACTGAAGAGATGCGCTCCCTGTTGGGCCACCATCAATTCGGCGCCGTTGTGGCGGATGCGCCAGCAGTCCAGCTCGTCGATTTTCACGGTTTCAACGTGGGGCGTCGGCATAACAAAGCTCTCTCAATGGCAGGCAATGGGCAATGGGGCAATTGACCGTGAAACCCCGATGAGGTTTAACGCGCGCGCGACGGAACCGAGCGCGTGCGGCCGCTGCCGTCGATGGCGACGAACACGAACACCGCCTCTGTCACCTTGCGCCATTCGCTGGACAGCGGGTCGTCGCTCCACACTTCGACCATCATCTGGATCGAGCTGCGGCCGATTTCCAGGGCCTGGGTATAGAAGGACAACTGCGCGCCCACCGCGACCGGGACCAGGAATGCCATGCGATCAATGGCCACGGTGGCTACACGTCCGCCGGCCACCTTGCTGGCCATTGCCGTGCCGGCCAGGTCCATCTGCGCGACCAGCCAGCCACCGAAGATATCGCCAAAACCGTTGGTTTCACGTGGAAGTGCAGTGATTTGCAGGGCGAGATCGCCTTGCGGGATAGGATCTTCTTGTTCGAGTTCGATCATGCCGAGGGCCTCTGACCCGTGACGCTTCATGGGTATTTCAAGTGGATAGCCGTCTTCTGGAAAAACGTTTCAGCACCAACATACACCGCTCGATGCGTTTCTCGTAAGGCGAACTAAAGGGAAACTCTGCCAAATCGGCTGGATGGCGCCCAACAACGTTTTGGCACAGCAGCCCGTCAAGACTGGGGTTCCTGCGCTTGCACGGGCGAGTATATCGGGACGCTGGCGCGACGACGACCACCTGAGGCTCATTTGGTCGGTAAATAGACGCTGTATCGGGGCTTTTGCGCGCAACTGTTTTCATAGCGCTGTGCTTTTTCAGGCGATTTGCTATCTTGCCAGACCCGCCGCAAGTCACGGGCGTGCAGTCCTTTACGCTGATTACTATAAGAGAAGCCTTGCCATGTCCTCCGTGCCCGCAAGCAGTGCGCAACCGTCGCGCCCGCTGACCCGCAACGACTACAAAACCCTGTCGCTGTCTGCCTTGGGCGGGGCGCTGGAATTCTACGACTTCATCATTTTCGTATTTTTCGCCACCGTGGTCGGGAAACTGTTCTTCCCCGTCGACATGCCCGAATGGCTGCGCATGATGCAGACCTTCGGCATCTTCGCCGCCGGCTACCTGGCTCGCCCGCTGGGCGGCATCATCATGGCGCACTTCGGCGACCTGCTGGGCCGCAAGAAAATGTTCACCCTGAGCATCTTCATGATGGCCGTGCCGACCTTGATCATGGGGCTGCTGCCGACCTACGCGCAGATCGGCCTGTGGGCACCGCTCCTGCTGCTGTTGATGCGCGTGATCCAGGGCGCGGCGATTGGCGGCGAGGTACCGGGCGCATGGGTATTCGTCTCCGAACACGTCCCGCCACGTCACATCGGCTACGCCTGCGGCACACTCACCAGCGGCCTCACCGCCGGTATTTTGCTGGGCTCGCTGGTAGCCACCGCGATTAATACGGCCTATACCCCGGAGCAGGTCTCCGATTACGCCTGGCGGATCCCCTTCCTGCTCGGCGGTGTCTTCGGCCTGCTGTCGGTGTACCTGCGCCGCTGGCTGCATGAAACGCCGATCTTCGCCGAGATGCAGCAACGCAAGACCCTGGCCGCCGAACTGCCGTTGCGCGCGGTACTGCGTGACCACCGTGGCGCCATCGTGCTGTCGATGCTGCTGACCTGGCTGCTGTCGGCCGGCGTCGTGGTGGTCATCCTGATGACCCCGACCGTGCTGCAGACCGTCTACCACTTCAGCCCCACGGTTGCGTTGCAGGCCAACAGCCTGGCCATCGTGACCCTGAGCCTGGGTTGCATTGCCTCGGGTGCCCTGGCCGACCGCTTTGGTGCCGGGCGTGTGCTGGTCACCGGTTGCGCGTTGTTGCTGGCCACTTCCTGGACGCTGTACCACAGCCTCATGGCCCACCCGGACTGGCTTTTCCCGCTGTACGCCTTGACCGGCCTGTTTGTCGGCACCATCGGTGTGGTGCCCTACGTGATGGTCAAAGCCTTCCCACCGGTGGTGCGTTTCAGCGGCCTGTCGTTCTCCTACAACGTGGCCTACGCCGTGTTTGGCGGGCTGACGCCATTGGCGGTGTCACTGCTGATGAAGGAAAGCCCGATGGGCCCGTCCTACTATGTCGCCGCCCTGTGTGTGATGGGGATGGTGGTGGGCGGGTATCTGTGGAAGCGTTCCCGCTGAGCTTGATCGTTCCCACGCTCCCGCGTGGGAATGCCGCCTGGGACGCTCTGCGTCCCCCCGCTGCCGCAATACGCGAGCGTCGTGCAAATCCTCCCCCCAATAGTGGCCTTTCATCTAACTGTCACATTGCAGACATAGAGTGTTCACACGGCCTCTCGATACTTGGCCCCGATCCAACTATCCCTATCTGCTAGGAGCAAGGCATGAAACTGAAACGTTTGATGGCGGCAATGACATTTGTCGCTGCTGGCGTCGCGACCGCCAACGCGGTGGCTGCTGGCGTTGACCCGGCGATCCCGGCTTACGTCAAGACCACTGGTGTGTCGGGCAACCTGTCCAGCGTCGGTTCCGATACCCTGGCAAACCTGATGACCCTGTGGGCCGAGGGTTATAAAAAGGAATACCCGAACGTCAACATCCAGATTCAAGCGGCCG
This sequence comes from Pseudomonas sp. 34 E 7, assembly GCF_900005715.1. Taxonomy (NCBI): domain Bacteria; kingdom Pseudomonadati; phylum Pseudomonadota; class Gammaproteobacteria; order Pseudomonadales; family Pseudomonadaceae; genus Pseudomonas; species Pseudomonas sp. 34 E 7. Next base: position 34,363 of record NZ_CVTX01000146.1, on the reverse strand, counting down.
GCTCTGCCACCGCGCCACCTGCGCTGACTGAAGGCACCTCCAACCTGGGCCCGATGAGCCGCAAGATGAAGGACACCGAACTGGCGGCCTTCGAGCAGAAGTACGGCTACAAGCCAACCGCTATCCCGGTAGCCGTGGATGCCCTGGCGGTATTCGTGCACAAGGACAACCCGATCCAGCACCTGACCATGGAACAGGTCGACGCGATCTTCTCCTCGACGCGCTTGTGCGGCGCTAAAGCCGACGTGAAAACCTGGGGCGACCTGGGCGTGACTGGCGACCTGGCCAACAAGCCGGTTCAACTGTTCGGCCGTAACTCGGTATCCGGCACCTACGGCTACTTCAAGGAAGAAGCCCTGTGCAAAGGCGACTACAAGCCTAACGTGAACGAACAGCCTGGCTCGGCCTCGGTCGTGCAGTCGATCAGCTCCTCGCTGAACGGCATCGGTTACTCGGGCATCGGCTACAAGACCGCCAGCGTGAAGACCGTGGCCCTGGCCAAGAAAGGCAGCACTGAGTTCATCGAGGACAGCGAAGAAAACGCCCTGAACGGCAAATACCCGCTGTCGCGTTTCCTCTACGTTTACGTCAACAAAGCCCCGAACAAGCCTCTGGCACCGCTGGAAGCCGAGTTCGTGAAACTGGTGCTGTCCAAACAGGGCCAGGAAGTTGTCGTGAAAGACGGTTACATCCCGCTGCCAGCCAAAGTTGCCGCCAAGGCCCTGGCTGACCTGGGTCTGAAAGAAGGCAACTAAGTAGCTGGGCTGGGTAAAACCAGCCTTTCTGTAGGAGCGAGCTTGCTCGCGAAGATCGTCAACGATAACGCGCCGTTTCTGAATCAACGCGGCGCCCTGTCGCCTTTCGCGAGCAAGCTCGCTCCTACAGAAACTCCTAATTTCAAGTCCGCTGCCAGCTATGCTTCGCGGCGGATTTCCTGCGTCACTGCATTGTCATCTTTCTGTCATACAGGATCGCTAGGGTGTGCGCATGAATGATCTGGCCAATTCCACCATGACGACAACTTCTCCCCCCAAGCGCATTGATTTCAATACGCCTGAGCTGCAACGCAAGCGCCGCATTCGCGCGCTCAAAGACCGTTTGACTCGTTGGTATGTGCTGGTCGGCGGCCTCGCCGTTCTCGGCGCAATCACCCTGATTTTCTTCTTCCTCGCCTACGTGGTCGCGCCCTTGTTCCAGGGGGCTTCGCTGACCAAGGAAGAAGCGCTCACACCGGCCTGGATCCAGGACGCCGGCAAGCCGCTGATGATTTCTCTGGAAGAACAGAACCAGGTCGCCATGCGGGTTTCCGACAAGGGCCAGGCGCTGTTCTTCGATGTCACTACCGGTGCCGAACTCAAGCGTGTCGACCTGGCGCTGCCGGCAGGCGCGAGCGTAGCGTCTATTGGTGAAGACCAGCCGGGCAGCCCGCTGGTGATCCTCGGTTTGTCCAATGGCCAGTCCCTGGTGTTCCGTCACACCTATAAGGTGTCATACCCGGACGGCAAGAAAACCATCACGCCTGCGATTGAGTACCCCTACGGTGAAACGCCTATCGTGCTCGACGATACCGGCCGCCCGTTGGAGCACGTCGCCCTCAATGCCACGGACTCGTCGCTGGTGGTTGCAGGCTCGGCCGGTTCGCACTTGAACGTGCTGACCCTGAGTCGCGAAGAAAACATGATGACCGGCGAAGTCACCAGCGAGCAGAAACGTGTCGAACTGCCGCAAATGACCGAGCCGGTGAAGGCGATCTTCATCGACCCGCGCCAGCAATGGTTGTATGTGATCAACGGTCGCGCCCTGGCCGATGTGTTCAGCCTGCGCGACAAGAGTCTCAACGGTCGCTACAAGCTGCTGGAAGACGGCACTGCCGAAGTCACCGCCAGCACCCAACTGGTGGGCGGCATCTCGCTGATCATCGGTAACTCCAAGGGCGGCCTGGCCCAGTGGTTCATGGCCCGCGATCCGGATGGCGAGCAACGCCTCAAGCAGATCCGTACCTTCCAGATGGGCACTGCGCCCATCGTGGAAATCACCGCCGAAGAGCGTCGCAAAGGCTTCACCGCCCTCGACGCTTCCGGCCAGTTCGGCGTGTTCCATAGCACCGCGCACCGTACCTTGCTGGTCGATCCAGTGGTCGACGGCCAAGGCGTGTTCGGCCTGTCGCCACGGGCCAACCGCGTCATCGTCGAAGCCGGTGGCAAGCTGCAACCGTTGCTGCTCGACAACCCGCACCCGGAAGTGTCGTGGAGCGCGCTGTGGAGCAAGGTCTGGTACGAGAACTACGACGAGCCCAAGTACGTCTGGCAATCGACTGCCGCCAACACCGACTTCGAACCCAAGATGAGCCTGGCGCCGCTGACTTTCGGTACGCTGAAAGCCGCGTTCTACGCGATGCTGCTCGCCGCACCGCTGGCTGTAGCCGCCGCGATCTACACCGCTTACTTCATGGCCCCGAGCCTGCGCCGCAAGGTCAAGCCGGTGATCGAATTGATGGAAGCGATGCCCACGGTGATCCTCGGTTTCTTCGCCGGCCTGTTCCTGGCGCCTTATGTGGAAGGGCATCTGCCGGGGATTTTCAGCCTGCTGATGCTGTTGCCGATTGGCATCCTGGTGGCCGGCTTTGTGTTCAGCCGTTTGCCTGAGTCGATCCGCCTGCGGGTGCCGGATGGCTGGGAAAGCGCGATCCTGATCCCGGTGATCCTGTTCGTGGGCTGGCTGTCGCTGTACATGAGCCCGTACCTGGAGACCTGGTTCTTCGGCGGCGACATGCGCATGTGGATTTCCCATGACCTGGGCATCACCTACGACCAGCGCAACGCCCTGGTGGTCGGCCTGGCCATGGGTTTTGCGGTCATCCCGAACATCTACTCCATCGCCGAAGACGCCGTGTTCAGTGTGCCGCGCGGCCTGACCCTGGGCTCCCTGGCCCTCGGTGCCACGCCCTGGCAGACCATGACCCGCGTAGTGATCCTGACTGCCAGCCCGGGCATCTTCTCCGCGCTGATGATCGGCATGGGCCGCGCCGTGGGCGAGACCATGATCGTGCTGATGGCCACCGGTAACACGCCGGTGATGGAGATGAACCTGTTCGAAGGCCTGCGCACCCTGGCGGCCAACGTCGCGGTGGAAATGCCCGAGTCGGAAGTGGGCGGCAGTCACTACCGCGTGCTGTTCCTCTCGGCGCTGGTGCTGCTGCTGTTCACGTTCATCATGAATACCCTCGCCGAGCTGATCCGTCAGCGTCTGCGCAAGAAATACTCGTCGCTTTAAGAAAGGTAGAAGTCTGTGAAACAGAACTCCCTGAATGGATGGTTCAAGAGCGGCGCCCCCGGCGTCTGGATCAGCGGTGGCGCAGTGTCCATCGCGGTCATCATGACCATTGGTTTGCTGGCGGTGATTGCAGTGCGCGGTCTGGGCCATTTCTGGCCGGCCGACCTGATCCAGGCCAACTACAGCGTACCGGGCCAGGCCAACCATATCGTCATCGGCGAAGTGGTGCAGAAGGAAGAAGTGCCGCGCGAGCGCCTGAAAAGCGCCGGCCTGCCGGTGCCCGACGAGGGCCCGGAGTTCATGACCCGCGAGCTGATCAAGGTCGGCAACCGCGACTTGAACGGCAATGACTTCACCTGGATCGTCGGCGAATGGTTGAAGGACCAGACCAGGCCGGTGCAGTTGATGACCATCGAGCGGCGTGAATGGGGCAACTTCTACGGCACCCTGGTCAACGTCAAGCAGGATGGCAAGATCATCGCCGAAGGCGAGGCCGCGTGGCCGGAGTTGCAAGCCCGTGTGGAGCGCGTCAACAAGCTCGCCGCCCAGCTCAAGAGCCTGGAAAAAACCGATATCGGCGCGATCAACGCCGGGCTGGAGCGCGTTCGCCTGCACGGTCGCAAGCTGGAGCTGGAAGGCAAGCTTGACGCCGCCGCCCAGGCCGATATGGACGCCGACCGCGCCGAGCTGAATGCCCGCTACCAGGACATCGAAGCGCGCCTGGCCGACCTGCACGCCCAGTTCAACCGCGACGCGCTGACGGCCCGGGACGGCAACGGCAAGGAAATCGAAATCGGTATCGGCAAGGTGGTGCACGCCTACCAGCCGAACGCCATGGGCACCCTGACCAAGATCGGCTTCTACTTCAGCAAGGTCTGGGAGTTCTTGAGCGACGACCCACGGGAAGCCAACACCGAAGGCGGGATCTTCCCGGCGATCTTCGGCACCGTGATGATGACCCTGATCATGGCGATGATCGTCACGCCGTTCGGCGTGCTGGCGGCGGTTTACTTGCGTGAGTACGCCAAGCAGAACACCCTGACGCGGATCATCCGCATCGCGGTCAACAACCTGGCGGGCGTGCCGGCCATCGTCTACGGCGTGTTTGGCCTGGGCTTTTTCGTGTACGTACTGGGGGGCTCGGTGGACCGGCTGTTCTTCGCCGAAGCCCTGCCGGCGCCGACCTTCGGCACGCCGGGCCTGCTCTGGGCCTCGCTGACCCTGGCATTGCTGGCGGTGCCGGTGGTGATCGTGGCCACCGAAGAAGGCCTGGCGCGGATTCCTCGTACCGTGCGGGAAGGGTCCCTGGCGCTCGGCGCGACCAAGGCGGAAACGCTGTGGAAGATCGTGCTGCCGATGGCCAGCCCGGCGATGATGACCGGCATGATCCTCGCCGTGGCCCGTGCCGCCGGTGAAGTGGCGCCGTTGATGCTGGTCGGCGTGGTGAAGCTGGCCCCGTCGCTGCCGCTGGACGGCAACTACCCGTACCTTCACCTAGACCAGAAGATCATGCACCTGGGCTTCCATATCTATGACGTCGGCTTCCAGAGCCCCAACGTCGAAGCGGCGCGACCGCTGGTCTACGCCACCGCCCTGCTGCTGGTGATGGTAATCGCCACGCTCAACCTGTCGGCGGTGTGGATTCGTAACCACCTGCGCGAGAAATACAAAGCGCTGGACAGCTGATAACCCAGTAGGAGCGAGCTTGCTCGCGAGAAACGCAAGGGCACCGCGTTCATTCAGGCGCCCCGCGTTATCGTTAACGAGCTTCGCGAGCAAGCTCGCTCCTACAGAAGAATGATGTAACCGCAGGCCTTTCGCCGCGGCTCACTGAAATGAATTGGTAGCACAGGGAGCATCCCATGCAACACGAAACCCATTCCCACGGCATCAACATGTCGGCCCTGGGACGCGACAAGCAAAGCCTGAGCCTGGCCCAGGAAACCGTGGCCATCGAAGTGCCGGGCCTGAGTCTCTACTACGGCGACAAGCAGGCGCTGTTCGACGTCAGCATGAACATCCCCAAGCAGCGCGTGACCGCCTTCATCGGCCCGTCCGGCTGCGGCAAGTCCACGTTGCTGCGCACGTTCAACCGCATGAACGACCTGGTGGACGGTTGCCGCGTGGAAGGTGCCATCAACCTCTACGGCACCAACATCTATCGCAAGGGCGAAGACGTGGCCGAGTTGCGTCGCCGCGTGGGCATGGTGTTCCAGAAGCCCAACCCGTTCCCCAAGACCATCTATGAAAACGTGGTCTATGGCCTGCGCATCCAGGGCATCAACAAAAAACGCATCCTCGACGAAGCGGTCGAGTGGGCGCTCAAGGGCGCAGCGCTGTGGGACGAGGTCAAGGATCGCCTGCACGAGTCGGCCCTTGGTTTGTCCGGTGGTCAGCAACAGCGTCTGGTCATCGCCCGTACCATCGCCGTGGAACCTGAAGTGCTGCTGCTCGACGAACCGTGCTCGGCCCTCGACCCGATCTCCACGCTCAAGGTCGAAGAGCTGATCTACGAACTCAAGTCCAAGTTCACCATCGTCATCGTGACCCACAACATGCAGCAGGCCGCGCGGGTGTCCGATTACACCGCGTTCATGTACATGGGCAAGCTGGTGGAGTTCGGCGATACCGATACCCTGTTCACCAATCCGGCGAAAAAGCAGACCGAAGACTACATCACCGGTCGCTACGGCTAGGAAGCCGTGGTTCTGATTGCACTGACGCTGCGGTTCTCCGCACCTTACCGGACGCTCCAAGGACGCCAACATGATTAGCAAAGAAGGCCTTACCCACCACATCTCCGCGCAGTTCAACGCCGAGCTCGAGGAAGTGCGCAGCCACCTCCTGGCGATGGGCGGCCTGGTGGAGAAGCAAGTCAACGATGCGGTCACCGCGCTGATCGAGGCCGATTCGGGCCTGGCCCAGCAGGTGCGTGAGATCGATGACCAGATCAATCAGATGGAACGCAACATCGATGAGGAATGCCTGCGCATCCTGGCCCGCCGCCAGCCCGCGGCTTCCGACCTGCGTTTGATCATCAGCATCTCCAAGTCGGTGATCGACCTCGAGCGTATCGGCGACGAAGCCACCAAAATCGCCCGCCGCGCCATCCAGCTGTGCGAAGAAGGCGAAGCGCCGCGTGGGTACGTGGAAGTGCGCCACATCGGCGACCAGGTGCGCAACATGGTGCGCGATGCCCTCGACGCGTTTGCGCGGTTCGATGCGGACCTGGCGCTGTCGGTGGCCCAGTACGACAAAGTCATCGATCGCGAATACAAGACCGCCTTGCGTGAGCTGGCCACCTACATGATGGAAGACCCGCGCTCTATCTCGCGCGTCTTGAGCATCATCTGGGTGCTGCGCTCGCTGGAGCGCATCGGCGACCACGCGCGCAATATCTCGGAATTGGTGATTTACCTGGTACGCGGCACCGACGTTCGGCACATGGGCCTCAAGCGCATGAAAGCCGAAGTTGAAGGCAGCGCTGATCTTATCCCTAATGTTCCGGGCGAATCTGACGATAAGTAAGGTTGCCCGAGAAATTAACGCCCGGCCATTGGTCGGGCGTTTTCGTTTGTGGCGAGCGGAATTGATTGCGGACGGGGCGTAATAAGTCCTAACGTGACTGCAGAGTTTTGGCAAAATGCCATCATGGGCGTGCTGCCAGCCAAGGTTTTATAGGATGAAGGGTCGATGAGTAAAGTCAGTGTGTTGGTGGTGGATGACGCCTCGTTTATTCGCGACCTGGTGAAGAAGTGCCTGCGCAACTACTTCCCGGGGATCAAGATCGAAGATGCGGTGAACGGCAAGAAGGCGCAATCCATTCTGATGCGCGAGACCTTCGACCTGGTGCTGTGCGACTGGGAAATGCCGGAGATGTCCGGGCTTGAGCTGTTGACCTGGTGCCGCGAGCAAGCCCACCTGAAGGCCATGCCGTTCGTGATGGTGACCAGCCGGGGTGACAAGGAAAACGTGGTGCAGGCCATCCAGGCCGGCGTGTCCGGTTACGTCAGCAAGCCATTCACCAACGAACAGTTGCTGAACAAGGTCAAGCAGGCCCTGCACAAGATCGGCCGCCTCGACGCGTTGATCGCCAGCGCGCCGACCAAGATGAGCTCGGCGTTCGGCAACGACTCCCTGAGCGCACTGACCGGTGGCAAGCCCGAAGCGGTCAAGTCGGCGCCGGTGGCGGCTGCCCCGAATAAAGGCCTGCTCAACAGCGCGCCTGTTGCCGCTGTCCCGGCCGCATCGCCCGCCAGCGGCCGTGGCCAGGGCCAGTTGCGCCTGTCCAGCGGCACCCAGCAATGCGTGATCAAGGCGCTGAGCATCAAGGAGGCGTTGTTGGTGGTGCGTCGCGGTGAGGTCCTGCCCCAGGTACTGGAAAGCGCCGTACTCGACCTCGAACAGGGCGAGAACGCTGAAGTGGCACGCCTCAATGGCTACCTGCACGCCATCGTTGCCTACGAGCCCAGGCCCGACAGCGACTGGCTGCAACTGACCTTCCGGTTTATCGACCAGGATGCGCAGAAGCTGGACTACATCTCCCGCCTGATCGCCCGTGGCACCGCGCAGAAGCACTTCGTGCCGGGTGCGTGATCTACAGAGCACCGCCTGACCAATGTGGGAGGGGGCTTGCCCCCTCCCACAATGGTAGTCAATCCAGCATCAGCACCTTGGCCAGCACGATCTTCGGCCCTTTCATCTTCTTGATGATGATCCGCAAGCCTTCAACCTCCAGCACTTCTTCCTCTTCCGGCACCCGTTTCAAGGTGTCGTAGATCAGGCCGGCCAGGGTTTCGGCCTCGATGTGGTCCAGGTCGATGCCGAGCAGGCGTTCGACCTTGAACAGCGGCGTGTCGCCACGCACCAGCAGCTTGCCCGGCTGGTAGGCGAGGATGCCGCGTTCAGCCTTGCGGTGTTCATCCTGGATATCGCCGACCAGCACTTCCAGCACGTCTTCCATGGTCAGGTAGCCAATGATCTTGCCATCGGCTTCTTCCACCAGGGCGAAGTGCGCGCCGCCTTTGCGGAACTGCTCCAGCAACTGCGACAACGGCATGTGCCGCGACACGCGCTCCAGCGGGCGGGTCAGTTCGGCCAGGTTGAACGACTCGGGGATATGGTCCAGGGCCGCCAGTTCCAGCAGCAGGTCCTTGATATGCAACAGGCCCACGAACTCGTTGCGCACGGCGTCATACACCGGGTAACGGCTGAATTTGTGGCGACGGAACAGCGCCAGGATTTCCTTGAGTGGGGCGTTGAAATCCAGGGTGACCAGGTCTTCCCGGGAGTTGGCCCAGTCCACCACTTCCAGTTCGCCCATTTCCACGGCGGAGGCGAGTACGCGCATGCCTTGGTCGCTCGGGTCCTGGCCACGGCTGGAGTGCAGGATCAGCTTGAGCTCTTCGCGGCTGTAATGGTGTTCGTGATGCGGGCCGGGCTCGCCCTGGCCGGCGATGCGCAGGATCGCGTTGGCGCTGGCGTTGAGCAGGTAGATCGCCGGGTACATCGCCCAGTAGAACAGGTACAGCGGCACGGCGGTCCACAGCGACAGCAATTCGGGTTTGCGGATGGCCCAGGATTTGGGGGCCAGCTCGCCGACCACAATGTGCAGGTAGGAAATCACGAAGAAGGCGGCAAAGAACGACACGCCCTTGATCACCTCCGGCGACTCGACGCCTACCGCGCCCAGCAACGGCTCGAGGATGTGCGCAAACGCCGGCTCACCGACCCAGCCCAGGCCCAGGGAGGCGAGGGTGATACCCAGCTGGCAGGCCGACAGATAGGCGTCGAGCTGGCTGTGCACGGTGCGCAGGATCTGCCCGCGCCAGCCGTTGGTGTGAGCGATGGCCTCGACCCGGGTCGAGCGCAGTTTGACCATGGCAAATTCCGCCGCAACGAAGAAGCCGTTGAGCAGTACCAGGACCAGTGCAAAAAGAATCATGCCGAAATCGGCGAAAAGTGTCGCGAGGGTAATACCAGGGGAAGGGTCCATGATGGGGTTTTGCAGGTTCCGTATGTTCAATAGGGGGAAAGCAGGCCTGAAAGGCAGGCGCAAGTCGGCCAATGTAGCGGCTGACGGGGCGCTTGCCTAGTGGCTGCTGCCGGGCGGGGCCTGGAATACGCCCTCCAAGACACTGCAGGTCCAAATGTGGGAGGGGGCTTGCCCCCGATAGCCGGGTGTCAGTCAACACATCTGCTACTGATACACCGCTATCGGGAGCGAGCCCCCTCCCACATTCAAATTAGTGCCATGGCTGAGTTATTCGTCATTCCCGACGAGCTGCGAGCGCGTCACCTGCGCCGGCGGAAAGTGGCAGGTAAAGGTACTGCCATGCCCCAGCACGCTGCTGATCTCCAGGCGTGCCCGATGGCGCAGCAGCACATGCTTGACGATCGCCAGGCCCAGCCCGGTGCCGCCGGTATTGGAGTTGCGGCTGGAATCGACGCGGTAGAAGCGTTCGGTCAGGCGTGGCAGATGCTTGGCGTCGATACCGATGCCGGAGTCCTGCACGCTCAGGTGTGCCCCCTGTTCGTCGGCCCACCAGCGGATGCGGATGTTGCCCTTGTCCTGGGTGTACTTCACCGCGTTGAACACCAAATTGGAAAACGCACTGCGCAACTCGCCCTCGCTGCCCTTGAGCAGCACCGTCGGGTCGGCGTCCAGCGTGATCTGCTGGCCGCGCTCGCCGGAGAGCGCCTGGGCGTCGTTCTTGATGGTTTTCAACAGGCTTTGCACCGCCACAGGGTGGTTATCGGAGGGGTAATCGGTGGCCTCAAGCTTGGCCAGCAGCAGCAAGTCATTGAGCAGGGTTTGCATGCGCGAGCCTTGTTGCTGCATCTGCTGCAGGGCGCGGCTCCAACGCGGGTTGATCTCGTCGACATTGTCCAGCAGCGTCTCCAGGTAGCCGCAGATCACCGTCAACGGCGTGCGCAGCTCGTGGGAGACGTTGGCGACGAAGTCCTTGCGCATCTGTTCCAGCTGATGGATGCGGGTCACGTCGCGCACCAGCATCAAGTGCTCATTGTTGCCGTAGCGCGTCAGGTACAGCTGGATGCGCACGCGATCGTTGGTGGGCGAGGGGATTTCCAGGGCCTCTTCGTAGTTGTCCTGCTCGAAGTATTCCTTGAAGCGCGGGTGGCGCACCAGGTTAGTCACCGGCTGGCCGCTGTCCTGGGGCGTCTTGAGGCCCAGCAGGGTCTCGGCGGCGCGGTTCCACCATTCCAGGTTGCCGTCGCTGTCGAGCATGATCACCGCGTCCTTGAGCGCGGCGGTGGACTCCTGTACCCGGTCGATCACCGCCTGCAGGCGCCCGCGCACCCGTTGGTCGCGGCGCTGCAAGTGGTAAATGCTGTCGAACACTTCGCCCCACAGGCCGTAGCCGTCGGGCGGTGCTTCGTCGGGTTTGTGCTGGCGCAGCCATTCATGCAGGCGCAGCAGTTGCTTGAGGGTCCAGCCCAGGTACAGCGCGATGCCGATGGCCAGGCTCCAGCCGTAATAACCACTGATCAACCCGACCAGCAGGCAACCGGTGACGAGCAGGAGCATGTGGCGAATCAGGGTGCCATGCCAGTTTTGGTTCACTTGAACATGCGTCCTTGTCAGCTGTTAAGTCAGGCTCTTGAGTCTACAACCAGCTGGCTCAGCCCTTGGTAGAAAACCGGTAGCCCGTGCCGCGCACGGTTTGTACCAGATTCTCATAGGCATCGCCCAAGGCTTTGCGCAGACGGCGGATATGCACGTCCACGGTGCGCTCCTCCACATACACATTGCCGCCCCACACCTGGTCCAGCAGTTGGCCGCGGGTGTAGGCGCGTTCCTGGTGGGTCATGAAAAACTGCAACAGACGGTATTCGGTCGGGCCCATCTCAGCCGGCTTGCCGTCGATGGTCACGCGGTGGCTGATCGGGTCCAGGATCAGGCCGTCGACTTCGATAGGGGCTTCGCCGTCGGTCGGGCCGGCTCGGCGCAGCACGGCCTTGAGGCGCGCTACCAGCTCTCGCGGGGAGAAAGGCTTGGTGATGTAGTCATCGGCGCCGACTTCCAGGCCCTGGATCTTGTTGTCCTCTTCGCCCTTGGCGGTGAGCATGATGATCGGGATATCCCCGGTCAGCTCGTCACGCTTGAGGCGCCGGGCCAGCTCGATACCGGAAGTGCCGGGCAGCATCCAGTCGAGCAGGATCAGATCCGGCTTGCGGTCGACGATAATGGCATGGGCCTGCTGGGAGTTCTCCGCCTCCAGGCAGTCGTAGCCGGCCATTTCCAACGCAACGGCGATCATCTCGCGAATGGGCGCTTCGTCGTCAACAATCAGAATGCTCCTGCCAACCATGCTCAAAAATCCTCTTTGTCATTTAACTGTCTTGCGCCGCATTAGATAACGGAATTATTGCAGTCGTGTGACAGTAATTTAGTCCCTTGGGCAATTCACGGCACTCTGGACTACCCTTTGGGTCCGAATCCTGACAACCACAAAAGGAAGGTTCCGATGACTTACAGCACGATTTCCTGGAAAGCCCTGCTGGTAACGGCCGCGTTGACGCTGCCGGGCCTGGCGTTTGCCGCAGAACCTGCGATGACGAAAGACGGGATGCTGGTGGATCACAAAGGCCTGACGCTCTACACCTTCGACAAGGACGCCGACGGCAAGTCCGCGTGCAAGGACCAGTGCGCGACCAACTGGCCGCCGCTGAAGGCGGAGTCTACGGATACCAAGGCTGGCGACTGGACAGTGATTACTCGCGACGATCAGACCAGTCAATGGGCCTACAAAGGCAAGCCGGTCTACACCTACAAGGATGACAAGAAAGCCGGTGACAAGACCGGGGATGGCAAGGGTGGGGCTTGGCATATCATCAAGCCTTGACTGCGCGGCGCTGCTGAAATCATCGGGGGCAAGCCCCCTCCCACAGTTGATGGGTGAACACCTTAAAATGTGGGAGGGGGCTTGCCCCCGATGGCGTCGCTACAGCCACCGCAACCCTCTCAGCGAACCGCGTAATCCACCACAATCCCCACAAAAATCGCCAACCCGGCCCAGTGGTTGTGCAAAAACGCCTTGAAGCACTTCATGCGGTCCCGGTCCCGGGTGTACCAGAACTCCCAGGCAAAACAGCCTGCCGCCGCCAGCAGCCCCAAGTGAAACCAGCCGCCCAGCTCGAACCGAGCCCCGGCGAGCAACAGGCACACCAGCGCCAGGCCCTGCAGGGTGAGAATGATCACACGGTCAGCATCACCGAACAGGATCGCGGTGGATTTCACGCCGATCCTCAAGTCGTCGTCGCGGTCGGTCATCGCGTAATAGGTGTCGTAACCCACTGTCCACAACAGGTTGGCGATGTACAGCAGCCACGCCTCGGCCGGCAGATGCCCGGTTTCGGCCGTGAACGCCATCGGCATGCCCCAGGAGAACGCCGCGCCCAGCACCACCTGCGGGTAATAGGTGTAACGCTTCATGAACGGATAGCTTGCCGCCAGCGCCAGCCCGCCAAGGGACAGCAGGATAGTGCTGGCGTTGGTCAGCAGCACCAGCAGGAAACTGATACCCATCAGCAGCGCAAAAAACACCAGCGCCTCTTTCGAACTGATCTTGCCGCTGACCAGCGGACGTTGCTCGGTGCGCTTCACATGCCCGTCGACCTTGCGGTCGGCCCAGTCGTTGATCACGCAGCCACCGGCACGGGTCAGTACCACTCCCAGCACGAAAATCACGATATTGAGCAGCGACGGCGAGCCCTTGCCGGCGATCCACAGCGCCCATAGCGTCGGCCACAGCAGCAGGTAGATACCGATGGGCTTGTCCATGCGCGTCAGTTGAATGAAATCCCAGGCCCTGGGGTTCAGGCGATTCAAGGATTTGAGCACACGTTGGTACATCAGCGGTTCTCCGGATGGTCATGCAGCACCTGCCACACACTCGGCAGGAAGACTTCCGCCACCAGCACGCTCAGCGCCCCGCGATCGAAGCGCGAGCGGCGCGCCCACAGCCCGTCGGCCTGATCCGCAGCGGGTAGCCAATGTGCCGGGTAATGGCACACCTCGATCGGCTGACGGGTAAAGGCGCGGTCGCAGAACAACAACTCGCCCAGCGACCGACTGCCCAGCTCATCCATATGCAAGCCGTCGCCCTGCAAGGCGCCGCGTGACGCGACACTGCGGGCAAACACCCAGGGTTGGCCATGCCCGCGCAAATACACCTCGCGTACCCAGCCGACAGTGGCAGGCGGCAGGGCCAGCGCCGCGCATTCATCGTCGCGCAACGGTTGCCAGCCCTCGAGCAGCGGCGTCACGCTGAAATTGCCGGCGGACAGCCCAGTCAGCCGCCGCGTCAGCGAGCCTTCATCGAACAGCCAATCGAGGGTCAAGGGCGCAGGCATCGGGCTCAGAAGGCTCTGGGGCAGCCATCGGCAAGCATCGGAAGGGGCGATTGAGTGCGGCACGGCAAGTCAATATTGGCAGCAAAAGAGGCGGCGAGCTTACCATGGCGTCCTGAACTTTTGCCGGGCTGAACCCGCCGTTTAAGCCAATCCTACTTGCATCTGCCGGCTGCGATCAGTACAAACGCCCTGAGCCGAGCGGCAGCGCTGGTCTATCGACCGTCGGCCAAGATGCCTGGACCCTGAGGAAGTACGTAATGAAAAAGTGGCAATGTATCGTCTGTGGCCTGATCTATGACGAAAAAGATGGCTGGCCGGATGACGGAATCGCTCCGGGCACCCTGTGGCAGGACGTCCCGGAAGACTGGCTGTGCCCGGACTGCGGCGTAGGCAAAATGGATTTCGAAATGATCGAAATCGGCTAATTTGAAGTTTACGAAACTTACTACAAGGAGAAAGGAATGAACTCACCTGTCGTGATCATCGGCACAGGATTGGCCGGTTACAACGTGGCCCGGGAGTTTCGCAAGCTCGACAGCGACACCCCATTGCTGCTGATCACCGCGGATGACGGGCGCTCCTACTCCAAGCCCATGCTCTCCACCGGTTTTGGCAAGAACAAGGAAGCCGATGGCCTGAGCATGGCCGAACCTGGCGCCATGGCCGAGCAACTCAAGGCCCAGGTACGCACCCACACCCGTATCAGCGGCATTGACCCGGGCCACAAGCGCTTGTGGATCGGCGAGGAGTCGGTGACCTACCGCGACCTGATCCTCGCCTGGGGCGCCGAGACCGTGCGTGTTCCGGTCGAGGGTGACGCTGCCGAGCTGATTTTCCCGATCAACGATCTTGAAGACTATGCGCGCTTTCGCGCCGCCGCTGCCGGCAAACGCCGCGTGCTGTTGCTCGGCGCCGGCCTGATCGGCTGCGAATTTGCCAACGACCTGATCCTTGGCGGCTATGAAGTCGACCTGGTCGCGCCGTGCGAGCAAGTCATGCCGACCCTGCTGCATCCGGCGGCTGCGGCTGCGGTGCAGGCCCGGCTGGAAGGCATTGGCGCGCGCTTCCACCTGGGGCCGGTACTCAATCGTCTGCAACGCAACGCCGATGGACTCGAAGCCCATCTGTCGGACGGCGAAGTGATCCAGTGCGACCTGGTGGTCTCCGCCATCGGCCTGCGCCCGCGCACAGACCTGGCGGCGGCGGCCGGCCTGCAGATCAACCGTGGCATCTTGGTGGACCGCCACCTCAAAACCTCCCACGCCAATATCTACGCCCTGGGCGACTGTGCCGAGGTCGATGGCTTGAACCTACTGTACGTCATGCCCCTGATGACCTGCGCCCGCGCCCTGGCCCAGACCCTGGCCGGCAACGCGACCGCCGTGAGCTACGGGCCGATGCCGATCACCGTGAAGACCCCGGTCTGCCCGCTGGTGGTTTCACCGCCTCCACGTGGTAGCGAAGGCGTATGGAGCGTCGAAGGCGAGGGCGCCGACATCAAGGCCCTGTGCCGCGACGCCAGCGGTCGCCTGCTGGGCTACGCGCTGACCGGCACCGCCGTCATGGAAAAACTGGCATTGAATAAGGAACTTCCGCCGCTGCTGGCGTAAATGTCGGTCGTTCTGTCGGAATCAGCCTCTTCTTACCCATAGAAAGGTCGCGGCGAGGCTGGCGGAGCGTGCGAGGGCATGCCATCCTCACTCCCGTCTGCCGCAGAGTAGAGCCTGCGGCGCCTTGGCGCTGCTCCACCAGAGAGCAGCACGGACATAACAACAAAAAACCGTCAAAGAGGCTTCACATATGCGTAAACCAGAACTCGCCGCCGCCATCGCTGAAAAGGCCGATCTCACCAAGGAACAGGCCAACCGCGTCCTCAACGCCGTTCTCGAAGAAATCACCGGCGCCCTGCACCGCAAGGACAGCGTCACCCTGGTCGGCTTCGGCACTTTCCTGCAACGCCACCGCGGCGCCCGCACCGGCAAGAACCCGCAGACCGGTGAGCCGGTGAAGATCAAGGCCAGTAATACTGTTGCGTTCAAGCCGGGTAAATCGCTTAAAGACAGCGTCAATCCGTGATGGCGGTACCGTCTCGAAAGGAGGCGGGGCGGTAAGAGGAATGGGCACGCCAACTGGATTGGGTGCCCATTTTTTGTGGGGGCTCGCTGATTAATCACACACAAGCGAGTGATCCGGGAAATGACTCAGTTTGAACTTCTTTAATTCTTGTGCAACGGAGTTTTCAAGATTTTCCGGGGCCATCAGCGTTTTGACTTCACGCTCCCATCCTGCTGCTCCGCCTACGCGTTGAGTCACACCTTCCGGCCATCCTTGAAGGATTGACTTGTAATGCTCGATGCGTTCGTGGGCCATTGCACTCTTCTCGCACCAAGCCAATAACAATATGTTGTCGGTCATGGCCTGTACTGGAAAATTATCTCTACCGGCTACAGTAGTTTGATAAATAGAGTCCAGCGTAGTGCATGCAATTGTATCGAGGAACGCAGTAGGACATTGCGATCGAAAACACTCAACAAGTGCTTCGAACTTATTTGAGTGGCGCAAAGGACTTATCGATTCCTCAACACCCTTACTGTTTAATAGTGATGTTGGCGCGACCAGCGAGACCACTGGGAACGACGTCATCAATGAGTGCGTGTGGAATACCGGGACATAGTGTTCCTCACCATAAACGGGCTTGAGGTAAATGCCGGTCAACAGAGGACCGTTACGCTTTAGTAAGTGAAGGGGTTTATATATTTCATAAGTCCCCATCACTTCTTTCCAGTCTTGGGTGATTGCCTTTTTTTCAGCGGTCGTCATTTTTTTCATAAGGTGTCTCAGGGGTGTATCGCTGTCTGTGAAGGTGGTTTTATCGGGAGGTTATTATTATTGTTGGTTTGTTGTCGACTGCTAATCGGCCCGTTCGGGTTTTTCGTGAACTTGTAATCCAGTACTTCCCCGGTATTTTTGTTGTAGACATCTGGCCGCGCGCTGCCGGCGGTTCCTTTCGGGACCTCGACGCCTTTCAAGTAGGATTTCTCCACCGCCAAGTGAGTCTTTTGACCGGTCATACGCTGATAGCGGTTTAGCAATTTGTCGGCGTAGGTGTGCTTTTTACTGCCTTGGACCGGACCAGTACCTGCAGCACCATGTTTGTTTTTAACGCCCCATTTTTCCGCCTTGCTGGCAATTTTTTTGACGAAATCCTTATCCGACAGACTGGCTGCTGTAGGTTTTTTGCTTGTGCAGGACAATCCTAGTGGATCTATCCAGTTGATCGGGTTGGGACCGTAGGCGTACAAATTGAGCCCACCCAGTAGCCCGATAGGATCCGGTGTCGTGAAGCGGCCGATATCCGGGTCATAAAACCGGAAGGTATTGAAATGAAGCCCGGTTTCTCTATCCAGGTACTGGCCTTGGAATCTAAGGTTTTGCTCCTCAATGTAAGACGGTTCACGGGTTTCCCGTATGGTGTTTCCCCATACTCGATAGGAAGCCTGCCACAGTGTTTGGCCGTCGGCTTCAGTGAGCTCAAGAGGGAGGCCATTGAAATCGTTATGGTAGTACCGGATTTTTTGCTGAGCGCCTATGCCGTCTACCTTGGCTAATGGCTCATAACCGTCCTCTTCATACAGATAGAGGCTGGTCTGGTTGTTTCGGTGTTCTTGCAGGAGCCGTAAGCCATCCCAACTGAAGTGTGTTGACCCGAGTAAGTAACCGCCGCTGCTCGTCTCGTTTTTCTCAATGCGTCGACCCAGTGGGTCGTAGGTCATGCGGACCACATTGCCGTTCTGGTTCCGTACTTCGATCAGACGATGCTCAGCGTCATAACGCATGTGCTGTACACCACGATGACCGCTTCGCTTTTCGACCATTCGGCCAAAGCCGTCATAGCGATAACGTTTGTCTTGGTAAGTCAGCAGACGGTTATGCACAATCCGTCCGCTACCGGCTGGAGGCCCATCCAATAAATTGGCGGCGGCGTCATAGGAAAAGGTTTCGTTCTGCCCCATTCCGCTGTCTTGGCTGGCAATAATCCGGGCGGTGGCATCGTAGTGCAGCAACTGGCGAGCTTGGTTCGAAGGGTGCCGGTCTAACTTAGTGATCAGATTATCTGCCGCGTCGTATTCGAACTGCTTTTGTAACGATGTCGCTCCCATCGCACCCGGGCTGGACTTTCGGCGTTGCCGTGCACGCAGGCGTCCTGAGCGATCGTAGTTGCTCTGGGTACTGATCTGACCCTGTGTGCGCAGTACTTCGCGGTGCAGCCGGTCGCGCTCGAAATCGCAGATGACCTGGCCATTGAGGTTAATTTGATGCAGATGGCCGCTGCCATAATAAAGACGATTGATCCAGCGCCCGTCGGGCAGTTTGCTTTGGATCAGGTTCCCCAATTCATCGTAGTGATGTTGCAACAAACCCGCTTGGTTCTGTTCTTCCAGCATCTGCCCGAGAGCGTCGTACGAGAATGCTAGTGTCTGTGACTGGCCGCTCGTGTCCATAAAGTGGACGCCAGTCAGTTGGTCCAACATGTCGTACGTGTATTGGGTGTGGCCATCATCGGTTGTCTTGGCGCTCAACCGCCCCATTGCATCGCGTTTGAGGCGATGAACAATGGGTTTGGCAGCTATTTCCGGTACTAGCCCGATCCCGCTGCCGTAAGGTGAAGGAACGCTTTCAAACTGGATGACATTATCCAGGCAATCGTGTTCATAGCGTTTGGCACTGCCATCCAGATCCTGTTGCTCGGTCAGGCGATCGCCTGCATCCCATGAAAATCGATAGCTTTCGCCATTCTCGTTGGTCAGAGACAGAAGACGGCCATAAGCGTCGTATCCAAACTGCACGTTACGACCGTGGGCATCAGTGCGTTGCCGTACCTGACCGCGTCGTGTGTATTGGTAAAAGGTGCTGTGGCCGGCGGGATCCGTGTATCCGACCAGTTGTCCGCTGGCATCGCGCTGATAGTGTTCTTCGCGACCGTCAGGCAGTTGGACCCCAATCAGTCTGCCCTGTGTGTCGTGCTTGAATTCAGTTCGCTCTCCCAGTGCGTCAGACATAGCCTGCAAATGTCCGCGTGCATCATAAATGAACCGTGTGGGCGAGCCTGAGCAATCGACGTGCTCAATCAGTTGCCCTGCCTGGTTCCAGCGGAGTTTTTTACGTTTGCCGGTGGCATCGATGATTTCAATAGGCTGACCGTGAGTGTCGTACTGATAGCGTGTGATGTTGCCGAGAGGGTCGGTCTCACGGATACAGTTGCCTCGCGGGTCATACAGGAATTTCCAGCTGTTGCCGGCGGCGTCGGTCTCGACTAACGGCAATGCCCAATGATCAAGCCAAAGGGTTGTGTCGCGCCGACCCAGAGGGTCCATTTCGCTGATTAAATTGCCAGATTCGTCATAGCAGTATTCATAGCGTCCGCCTTGCGGGTCTGTTGCGCTGAGCAGTTGGCGTTCGTCGTTCCATTCAAAGAGCCAGGCTTGCCCCAGATTATCGGTGTACTGGGTAACCTGATACTGGGTATTCCAAACGCGTGTGCTTACCCGCTGTAAGCCGTCGGTGATACGTGTCGTTCCTACGTTCAGGTCATAGTCGAAATGATAGCGATCGCCTTCATTGGTCCAGTGACCTGTCACACGCCACTCGACGCCTTCAATCAAGCCCCATTCATAGAAGCAGCGCAGCCCGGTAGGCAGTTGATGCTCCACCATGCGACGTCCGGCGTCGTATGCGAAGCGCCGTTGGACCTGATCCGTAGCGTCACGTACTTCTGCCAGGTCGCCGGCTTCGTCGTAGCCATAGCTGACCAAGACTTCCCGACGATGATCGGGATACAGCCGCTCAATCCGATCCACACGGCCTTGCTCGCGAATCAACTCGACTCGGACCAGATCAAATGTGTCGCGCAGCGCCATCAGTTGACCCGCTGCGTCATAGTCCAGATAGATTCGATTGTCGTTGCGGTCACCCAATTGGCTCAGGCGCAGCGACGAAGCGTCGCCGGGGGATATGTCAAATAGCCGATACAGGCCGTTGTCGCTTTCAATCAATAGCTGCCCGTTACGGTGACGCCGAATGCTCAAACCTTCGCCCGGGCTGAACATCGCACTACCCAGCGCCACTGAGCCCAGGTTGATACGACGGCCCTGCTCATCGGTATAGATCAGCTCTTCCCCGCCATCCGGGTGAGACAGTATCTGCACGGCGACTTCATAAGGCACGCTCCAGCCTGCACCGAACAGCCCATCGCGGCGAACGTCGCGGCTGTTGTAGAAGCGCTGCCAGTCAATCGGTAACAATCCAGGCAAGGAAAAGTCCAAGTCGAAATCGCTGCCCAGAACTTTAGCGCCTGTTGCCGCATGCACGGGGTTGGGCGACCCCATCGCAGCGTTTGCCATCGCGCCCATGGCTTGGCTCACCGCGTAAGACCCCACGCCACTGAGCAACATGCACGGCAAATTACTCAGCGTTTTCCCCTTCGCGCCCTTGAGCATCATTAGAGCTTCAATCGCCAGTCCCACACCGGGCGTCTTCCCGCTGCGAATCTCCTGCACCACTACCGTACCGCCACCAATTGTGACGTTTGATGAAATCAGGCCTGAAGAAACCACCGTCGCATCGCACATGCTGCGGTCGCCGCTGCGTACGGCGGGTTGGCCGTTGATGGTGACTTTATCGGAGCCCTCGGCAAGGAGCTGCGGGGGCATTGGCGGGTGGCGGGCGCATAGGACCAGGTCGGTGGGCAGCGGCACGACACCGGGTGCTGGCGACGCAACGGTAGGGCGCCACAGTTGAGAGAAAAATCCCTCGGCCATGTCGAGGAAGCCAGGCTCTGGCGCAGTTTCGACATCAGGTTCGGGTTCGTCGGGTTCCAGCTCGGTCCCGGCGGGCGCGACATGGGAGGGAATTGCACCCGCGGCCCGCGCAGCCGGAATGCTGTTGACGAAGGTGTCGGTCGAACCGACTGCAATGGTGGCTTCCACTACTGGCGGAAACAGCGCATTGGCGAAACTCTCGCACATCTTACTGAGGCCCTTGTCGGCCCCCGTCTTGCTCATGGCCATGCCGACGACGATGCCCACCACAGCGCCGAGGATGCAGCCGCCGATACCGGCAGTAGCAATCGTCACCCCCACAGCCGCTGCGACAGCGGCGGTCGCCAGCGCAGTAATCGCCACGTTGGCCGCCACCTCCAGCACACCGCCGAGGATATCGGCCATCATGGAGGTGTGGGTCAGCGCATCGCCCATCCGGGCTGCCCATAACGCGTCAGACATACAGGCCGCTCATCAAGAAATAGCGTCGAACGACAGTGAGTTTTTGATCAATGCCCAGTGCGCGGCCTCGGCCTCCCCAAGCTTGTCCGCCTTCACGTAACTCAAGGCGAGCATCTTGCGCGTTCCCGGCAGCACCAGCGCCAACTGGTACTGGAACACCTTGTCGTTGCCCTTGTTGAACTGGCTGCGCAGCTCAATGCCTTCCACCTCTTGGGAGGTGCCCAAACGCACGTCCACACCGGGTTGATAGCGCAAATCCTGCACCTGTTTTTCCAGGCGCCGGAGTTGGTCATTGAAGTTGCTGTGCAGGGTTTCGCCTTCGGCCAGCAGGCTGCGGCTGACGATCAATGAAGTCCCCAATTCAGGAAACTTGAGGATATTGATCGTCGCGTCCTGCAGCTCGCCCGCCGGCAATTGAAACTGAAATTCGTTGATCCGGTACGTCATGGCAAACAGGTCTCGTCAGGAGCTTTTAGGCGCGGGGAACGCGGCTTTAATGTTGGCGTCGATAGCGCTTTTCTGGCCCTGGCCATCGGGCGTGGCACCGGGGCCGCCGCCGTTGTTCAGGTGCAGCACGCCGCCGGTGTTGAACTCGGCGTCGCCGCTGGCATAGAAGCTGATTTGCACGCCGGTGAGGTTGATTTGCCCGCTCGCATTCAACTCCAGGATGCTTTCACCGCAGACCAGGCGCAGGTTCTCGCCCACTTCGATGACGTAGCTCTGGCTGACGCTGTCGGTCTTCCTCTGGCCCACCGAGAGGATGTCTTCCTGCTTGACGACGCGCAGGCGGTTATTGCCGACGGTTACCGTCTCGTTGTGGCCGATACTCTTATTCCGGTCATGCCCCACGGAATGGCTCTCGTCGACTTCGACGACAATGTCCTGATTCCGCTCAGCATGGATATACAACTGCTCCAACCCTTTCTTGTCCTCCATGCGGATTTCATTGAAGTTGGCCGGCGTGCCGCCTTTGCTGGATCGACTTTTCATGCCGCTCTGGGTGGCGTTTTCCGGCAGGTCGTAAGGCACGGTCTGCTCGGCGTTGTACACCCGCCCTGTGATGATCGGTCGGTCGGGGTCGCCTTCGAGGAAGCTGACGATCACTTCCTGGCCGATCCTTGGAATTTGCATCGAGCCCCAGTTCTTGCCGGCCCAGGACTGCGACACGCGAATCCAGCATGAGCTGTTTTCGTTGGATTGATCGTGACGGTCCCAGTAGAAGTGCACCTTCACGCGGCCGTATTGGTCGGTCCAGATCTCCTCGCCTTTGGGGCCGACCACCAGCGCCGTTTGCGGGCCTTTGACCACGGGCCGATGGGTGGCGGGCAGGGTGCGGTAGCTCTGTTGCGCGGGGATGCAGGTCAGGCTGCTTTCGAACTGCGCCGAGCCCGAACCGCTGCCAGTTTCCAGGCTTTCCTGCACGATGTCGTAGCGACAGCCGACGATCAGGTATTCGCGGTTCTGGTCCTGGCGGCTGAAGCCGGTGAGGCTGAACAAGTGGCCCGAACCCAGGCCACGGGCATTGCCGGCGAACTCGATCTGTTCATGCAGGGTTTGCAGGGCTTCGATGCGGGTGCGCGCGTAGTGTTCGCCGTCGGCGCTCTGCACGTAGGTGCCGGGATAGTCGTACAGCGGGTAGTCGCCGGCGGTGTGCGGGCGCGGCATGGCCGAGCGCACGTCGATGCTCGCGCTGGGGCGCTGGAAGTCATAGTCGTTGAGCTCCAGCGAGCCGGGCTGCACCTCCTGCGCCAGGTGCCAGTTATGCATATGGTCGCGTTCGCGCTGCTGCTCGTCCCTGGGGTAATACGGAATCGAGGCGTAGCCCGGCACCGTGGTGTGGGCGCCATAGGCGTCGGCCAGCACCAGGACATGGCGGTCCTGCTCGTGACGGAAGAAGTAGTAGATGCCTTCCTGTTCCATCAAGCGGCTGACGAAATCCAGGCTGGTCTCGCGGTACTGCACGCAGTATTCCCACTCGCGGTACGGCCGGCTCAGGGCGTCTTCGAAGTCAGAAAAGCCCAGGTCGCGGAACACCTGCTTGATGATCTGCGGGATGCTCAGGTTCTGGAAAATCCGGCAATCGGAGGTGCGGCTGAGCAGCCACAGCCATGGGCGCAGCGTCACCTGGTAGCTGGCGAACTGGCCTTTGTCGATGTTCTGGCTGCAGCGCGCGACGATGCCGTGGAAGTGCCGTTCGCCACCGTCGGCCAATTGCAGGCCCACACTCATCGGCTTGCCCAGCAACTGGTTGAGGTCGATGTTGGCGTCCAGGGACGTCAGTTGCAGCTCGTAGTTGAACAGCCGTCCCAACTCTTCGCCGCCGCCCATTTCATTGAGCAACAGCACATCCGGCCCGAGGGGGCTGGTGATCTGGGCCAGGCGTGAGGCTTGGTTGAATAGCATCGGGCGTCTCTTAATGACTAAATAACTGAAGAAACCGGATTCAAATGTGGGAGGGGGCTTGCCCCCGATAGCGGTGTGTCAGTTGATGCATCAGGTGACTGATTCACCGCCATCGGGGGCAAGCCCCCTCCCACAGTTTTAACCGCATTCCGTCAGCCAAACTGGTAGTGCAATTCATTATCCCGACTGCTGATCCGCACCCCCGCCAGCGCCTTGCCTTCGAGCATGCGCGTGAGGAATTCACGGCTCATGTCCGGCAGCAGGCTGTTGGTGAGGAGGGTGTCGATCATGCGTCCGCCACTTTCGGTTTCGGTGCAGCGCGAGACGATCAGGTCGACCACCGCGTCGTCGTAGTCGAAGGTGACCTTGTGGGTGTTTTCCACGCGCTTTTTGATGCGGTTCAGTTGCAGGCGAGTGATGGCCTTGAGCATCTCGTCGCTCAGCGGGTAATACGGAATCGTCACCAGGCGACCGAGCAATGCCGGCGGGAAAATCTCCAGCAGCGGCTGGCGCAGGGCCTTGGCGATTTCCTCGGGCTCGGGGATGTTTGCCGGGTCCTTGCAGACACGGGAAATCAGCTCGGTACCGGCGTTGGTGGTCAGCAGGATCAACGTGTTCTTGAAGTCGATCACGCGGCCTTCGCCGTCTTCCATCACGCCCTTGTCGAACACCTGGAAGAAGATCTCATGCACGTCCGGGTGGGCTTTTTCCACCTCGTCCAGCAGCACCACGCTGTACGGTTTGCGCCGCACCGCTTCGGTCAGCACACCGCCTTCGCCGTAGCCGATATAACCCGGCGGCGCGCCCTTGAGGGTCGACACCGTGTGAGCTTCCTGGAACTCGCTCATGTTGATGGTAATCACGTTCTGCTCGCCGCCGTACATCGCTTCGGCCAGGGCCAGGGCGGTTTCGGTCTTGCCCACGCCCGAAGTACCGGCGAGCATGAACACACCAATCGGCTTGCTCGGGTTATCGAGGCCGGCGCGGGAGGTCTGGATGCGCTTGGCGATCATCTGCAGGGCGTGGTCCTGGCCGATGATGCGTTTCTTCAGGTGCTGGTCGAGGTTGAGCACCGTCTCCAGTTCATTGCGTGCCATGCGGCCCACCGGGATGCCGGTCCAGTCGGCGACCACCGAGGCCACGGCCTGGTAATCCACGGTCGGCAGGATCAGCGGGGTTTCGCCTTGCAGTGCGCTGAGGCGCTGCTGCAGGTCGACCAGTTGCTCGCGCAAGGCGTCGTCGCCACTGTCTACGGCGCCGGCTTTCTCGCGCAACGTCGCGCGGGTAGCGAGCAGTTCGTCCACCAGGGTTTTCTCTTCCGCCCAGCGGCTTTCCAGCGTGGCGAGGCGCTCACGTTCAGCGCTCAGCAGCGCTTCGCTGTTGGTCTGGCGCGCACCAATCGCAATACCGATGGCATGCTCGCGGGCGATGATTTGCAGCTCGGTTTCCAGCGCTTCGATACGGCGGCGGCTGTCGTCCACTTCAGCCGGCACGGCATGCAGGCTGATGGCGACGCGGGCGCAGGCGGTGTCCAGCAGGCTCACGGATTTGTCCGGTAGCTGGCGTGCCGGAATATAGCGGTGGGACAGCTTGACCGAGGCTTCCAGGGCTTCATCGAGGATCTGCACCTGGTGGTGTTTCTCCATGGTCGAGGCCACGCCGCGCATCATCAGCAGTGCCTTGTCTTCCGAGGGCTCGGCAACCTGCACCACCTGGAAGCGGCGGGTCAGGGCGGGGTCTTTTTCGATGTGCTTCTTGTACTCGGCCCAGGTCGTGGCGGCCACGGTACGCAAGGTGCCACGGGCCAGCGCAGGCTTGAGCAGGTTGGCCGCGTCGCCCGTCCCGGCGGCGCCACCGGCACCGACCAGGGTGTGGGCTTCGTCGATAAACAGGATGATTGGCTTGGGCGAGGCCTGCACATCTTCGATGACCTGGCGCAGACGCTGTTCGAACTCGCCTTTCATGCTGGCGCCGGCTTGCAGCAGGCCTACGTCGAGGCTGCGCAGTTCCACGTCCTTGAGCGCAGGCGGTACGTCGCCGGCGACGATGCGCAGGGCGAAACCTTCGACCACGGCGGTCTTGCCCACCCCGGCTTCACCGGTGAGGATCGGGTTGTTCTGGCGGCGCCGCATGAGGATATCCACCAGTTGGCGAATCTCTTCATCACGGCCCACGATGGGGTCGAGCTTGCCGCTGCGGGCCTGTTCGGTCAGGTCGACGGTAAAGCGCTTGAGCGCCTCCTGCTTGCCCATCGCGCTGGGGGCCATGGCGCCGCTGGCTTCGCCGGGCACACCGGCATTGAAACCGTCGCTGGCACTCAGGGCATTTTCCGGCGAGTCGCCGACGTACTCGTCAAAGCGCTCGCTCAAGGCTTCGGGCTTGATCTTGTCGAACTCGGCAGACAAGCCCAGCAGCGCATGGCGCAGGCTCGGCGTTTTCAGAATGCCCAGCACCAGGTAACCGGTGCGCACCTGGCTTTCGCCAAACATCAGGCTGCCATACACCCAGCCGCGTTCCACCGCTTCCTCCACATGGGACGACAGGTCGGTGATCGAGGTCGAGCCGCGCGGCAGGCGATCCAGGGCCTCGGTGAGGTCACGGGCCACGCGTGCCGGTTCCAGGTTGAACTGGCGGATGATGCGGTGCAGGTCCGAGTCCTGCAGTTGCAGCAACTGATGAAACCAGTGGGCCAGTTCCACATACGGGTTGCCCCGCAGTTTGCAGAACACGGTGGCGGCTTCGATGGCCTTGTAGGCCACGCTGTTGAGTTTGCCGAACAGTGCGGCGCGACTGATTTCACCCATGCTCTGGATTCCTTGAGGTGGTGGCGTGGTCGGCGTAATGCCGGGCCAGGATTAGGTCGTTGGCGTCATGCGCAGGTTGGCCGAGCCAGGTATTGAAACCCAGGCGAAACTGGCCGTTGAGCTGCAGCGCCGGGACTTCAGGTTGTTGCAAAACCAGGTTCAAGTCCCAGTCCAGTTCATGGCCCAGGTACTCGGCCACCCAGGCCACCAGTTCGTTGAACGGCGGATGACCGGGCAGCATGCCCATGTAGTCGTCGAGCTTGAGCGGGCCGAGGCGAATACGGAATTTGTGCTGGCGGTCCCACACGTGGCTGCCGAGGCAAAAATCCACGCCCAGCCGGTTGGCGCTCACGCCGACGCGGCTGCGTTCGGGCAGTTCCAGCCATTGGCCGACGTATTCTTCGATCGCGACCGGCAAGCCGAAGTACTCGCTGAGGATGGCCTTCAAGCCATCCGGGTAGCGGGTTTGCGCCGACAAGTGGCCGCTGTAATGCAGCTTGGCCGTATCGGGGATCAAGCCCTGGTTGAGCAAGCTGGGCATGCCGCGGCCACTCAACGCAGCGAGGCGTGCGGACCAGTAGTCGTCGTCCGGCCGGTCGTGGCTGACTGTCGGCCGCGCCTCGGCCCAGGCGCGGTAGAACAACGTCAGCAAGCGATGGTGGAACACATCCAGAAATTGCTTGCTGGTGCTGTCGGCGTTGTTGCGCTGCCGCTCGCGCACGTACTCGGTGATATGCAGCGGCAGCGGGCCGTTGGGGCCGCCAAGGCCGAAAAAGAATTGCTCCAGCCGCGCCGGTTTGCCGTCGCCGCCGGGGTCGACCGACGCCAGGGTGGCCGGGGCGAAGGTGCAATCGGCCTGTTGCCCCAGGCGCAGCGGGTCATCGGCCAGGCGCAGGGAATGGCCCAGGCGCGGCAACTCTGGCGATTCGCACTCGATACGCCGCAGCGCCTGGAAGAAGTCATATTCCCAGGGCTCCTGGTGCATCGCGTCCAGGGTACTCACAGGGTCGGACGCCGTCCGGGCTTGGCTTTCCATCGCATGATCTCGCCGCGTTCGGTGGTACGGATCACCGTCTCGGTAAAACTGTTGATCGACACGTAGCGTGCCAGGAAGCGTTCCAGCACCGCACCGAGCAGAAATACCCCGGTGCCGCGAAACGCGTTTTCATCGAATTCCAGGGTGATTTCCAGGCCACGGCCAAACACGATCGGGCCGGGCATCGGCAGGCGTCGGGTCACGGCTTTGCTGCTGACTTCACGCAAGCCTTCAATCTGCAATTGCAGCGCGGCGTCGTTGCTGTCGCCATACAGGCGCAGCAGTTCGCGCAAGGCGCCGGCACCCTGGCCCTGTTCGCTCAAGGAGAGGTAATTGAGCGATAGCTGGCTGATCAGGCGCCACGCCTTGGCATCGTGGGCATGGCTGGCGCGTGGGCGGCTGGGGCCTGCGACGCAGCGCACAGAGAGCACCGGCGCGCTGTCGGCCAGGGTGAAATCGGTCTTGCCGTTGCCCACGCTCATGAACAACGGCAAGTCCCGGTTGGTGCACAGCGCCGTCACGCCGAGCTGGCGCAGGTCATGCCCATACGGCGCCTGGCGGCTGTCCACCAGGCTGACGAAGGTTTCGCTGCCCACATAGGTGGAACGCGGGCCGTTGCGCCGCTGGTCGCTGGACAGCACGCGCGGTTCGCGGCGTACCGTGTAATAGGCCTGGTCGCGCCCATAGCGGGAGGGATCGCGCACGGCGTAAAACGGCAAGAACGGCTGCTCCGGTCCGGTGCCGTGACCGGTGATGCCGCTCAGGGAGTGAATCTCGAAATCCATCGGCCGTGTACGGTCGGCGATCACATGGTGTTCGTTGACCCGATCCGACAAGTGAATCCGGTCCACGCGCTTGGGGAACAGGTTGATCGCCGGCGTGCAGAACGGCAGGAACTGCGCCGCGCCGACGCTGCCTTCCAGACTGGGTTCGTGACGGTCGAACAGCACGATCAGTTCCAGCTCCTGGCCGTCGCAACGCTTGACCGCACGGCTCAGTTCGGCGAATTCGACGAACAGGAATCGATGGGGCAGGGCGAAGTATTCCTGCAATAACCGATAGCCCTGGAACGCCCGCGCCACCACCGGCATGGCCGCGTCGGCATCGTCGAAACCGCGTGAACGCAAGGCATCCTGAGGCAGGCGCTCAACCCAATCGCCACCGGGCTTGCGCGCGAACACCGCGCAGGCGTTGCCCAGCAGTTGTTCGTAGAGGCGAAACGGCTGCTCATCGGCGCCGCTGAGGTACAGCGGCAGGTTATCCAGATCGAGGCTGTTGAACGGCAATTCGGCGCCGGTGCGCAGGGTCAGGCGCAGGCCGGCCTTGGCTTTCGGTTCGCTGGCGGCCAGGCGGCCGAGCACCGCGGACGGGTTGCCGAAGTACTCGGCATTGCTGACCTGCAGCGGCCACAGCGTCACCGGGTGCGCGGTGCGGTACTCGCAGCAGGTCTGGGTTTCGCGGCCCAGGGCGGCGCGCAGTACGGTGTCGCGGGGCAGCGGGAAGCCGCCGGCGAGGGAGCCTTCGTCGGGGTCGGTCTGCAATTGCACCACGGTCATCGACGGCGTCGGTGCCAGGTAGTGCGGGTAGGCGATTTCCAGCAGGTTGTGGGTGAAGGTCGGGTACTCGGCGTCGAGCTTGAGTTGCACGCGGGCCGTGAGGTAGGCAAAGCCTTCGAGCAAGCGTTCGACGTACGGGTCGGCGCAGTCCATGCCGGACAGGGTCAGCCGACTGGCGATCTTCGGGTATTCCTTGGCGAACTCGGCGGCGCTTTCGCGCACGTGGTGCAGTTCCTGGTTATACAGCTCCAGCAGGCGCGGGTTCATGGGCGTCTCCGCTGGTCGGCATTGACCACGCGCACATGCCCGGATTCCAGGTCCAGGTCGGTTTGCAGCAACAGGCGCAACGGCACCGGCTGGGCCCACAGGTCGCCTTCGATTTCGAAACTCAGGGCGTTGTGGTTCATTTCGCCCTGGCCGACACGGGCTTTGACTCGCAGCGTGTGGCGCAGGATGCGCGGCTCGAAGGTCGCAATAGCCTGGTAGATCAGGGCTTCCAGGGCCTTGATATCGACGCTGGAAACGCTGTTGCCCGCCAGTGCCGGCAGGCCGTAATTGACCACCGAGGTACCGGCCGGGGTGTGCAGCGTGGCATCGGCATCGAGCAACGACGTGGTGTTGAGCAACCACGCCAGGTCGCGTAGTACCGAGGCTTTCAATTGGGTCAGGGACAGCACGCGTTTGTCGGCGCTTTCCTTGGGATTGGTTGGGTCGTCGTCGGTCAGCCGGTCCAGCAGGGACGGTTGCAGACGGTCGCGGGAAGCGATTTCAGTTACCACCAAAGCAGCTCCACGGACGGGTTGCGGGAGGGACAAAATGTCTGCAGCCGTGGCGCAAAGCCACGGCTGCAGGGGCTATCAGCGCTTGGTGTTGGAACGGATGTTCCAGCCGAACTTGATCGCGCCGCCATCTTTGGTGCCGTCGGCTTTCTGCGGCTGGTAGTCGACCATCACCTGGGCGAAGTTCAGGGTGACGTTTTCGGTCAGGCGGTCATCGGAGCCCGAACCGCCGGTGCTCAGCGAGGTGACCAGCACTTCTTCCAGGTTGATCACCATGTACTCGACCTGGCTTTCGCCACCGGCCTTGCGCACGGTCAGCTTGACCTTGTCGATGTGCTTGCCGCTGGCGCAGTGCATCATCAGGTTCGGCGACGCCTTGTCGACGTATTTGGTCAGCGACAGGTCCTGGATATTCACCTTGCCCGCGCCACCGCCACCGCCCACATGCATGTTGCCGGACTGGGCCATGCCCCAGCTCCAGTTCAGCACGTCGATTTCGTCCTTGTGGGCCTTGTCCATGGACTCGCCCTTGATGTCGCCGATCTTGATGAAAATATCAACAGCCATGTTTTCTCCTTGTGTGGTCTCAGCCACTGTATTTGGTGATCGTTCCCACGCTCTGCGTGGTAACGCATCCTGTGACACTCTGCGTCACTGGGACGCGGAGCGTCCCGGGCGGCATTCCCACGCGGAGCGTGGGAACGAGCGAGCCAGTCCCGATTTTTTAGGCGCTCTTGGCCGAAGGCAGCTTCGATACCAAACGCAACGACACCGTCAGCCCTTCAAGCTGGTAGTGCGGGCGCAGGTAGAACTTGGAGTTGTAATACCCCGGGTTGCCTTCGACTTCTTCCACGATCACTTCGGCAGCCGCCAACGGGTGCTGGGCCTTGGTGGTCTCGGTGGAGTGCGCAGGATCGCCATCGACGTAGTTGAGGATCCAGTCCTGCAACCAGCGCTGCATCTCGTCCTTCTCTTTGAAGGAGCCCACCTTGTCGCGCACGATGCACTTGAGGTAGTGGGCGAAACGGCAGGTGGCGAACAGGTACGGCAGGCGCGCGGCCAGGTTGGCGTTGGCGGTGGCGTCCGGGTCATCGTATTCGGCCGGTTTCTGCAGCGACTGGGCGCCGATGAACGCGGCGAAGTCGGTGTTTTTCTTGTGCAGCAGCGGCATGAAACCGTTCTTCGCCAGCTCCGCTTCACGGCGGTCGCTGATGGCGATTTCGGTCGGGCACTTCATGTCCACGCCACCGTCATCGGTCGGGAACGTGTGGGCCGGCAGGTTTTCCACTTCGCCGCCGGACTCGATGCCACGGATGCGCGAGCACCAGCCGTAGTGCTTGAACGAACGGTTGATGTTCACCGCCATCGCGTACGCGGCGTTGGCCCAGGTGTACTTGGAGCTGTCGGCGCCGTCGGTGTTTTCTTCGAAGGCGAAGGCTTCCACCGGGTCGGTCTTGGCGCCATACGGCAGGCGCGCGAGGAAGCGCGGCATGGTCAGGCCGATGTAGCGGGAGTCTTCCGATTCACGCAGCGAACGCCAGCCGGCGTATTCCGGGGTGGTGAAGATTTTGGTCAGGTCGCGCGGGTTCGACAGTTCCTGCCACGAGCCCATGCCCATCACGGTTGGCGACGCGGCAGCGATGAACGGGGAGTGCATGGCGGCGCAGACTTTCGACAGCTCGCCCAGCAATTCCACATCGGGCGGCGACTGGTCGAAGTAATAGTCACCCACCAGGCAGCCGTAAGGTTCACCGCCGAACTGACCGTATTCTTCTTCGTACATTTTCTTGAAGATCGGGCTCTGGTCCCACGCGGTACCCTTGAATTTCTTCAGGGTCTTGTGCAGTTCGGGCTTGGAGATGTTGAGCACACGGATCTTGAGTTGCTCATCGCTCTCGGTGTTGTTGACCAGGTAGTGCAGGCCACGCCAGGCGCTTTCCAGCTGCTGGAAATCCTGATGGTGGATGATCTGGTTGACCTGGGCGGTGAGCTTGGCGTCGATGGCGGCGATGATCGATTCGATCGATTTGATCGCGTCATTGGACACCAGGTCGGTTTGTGCCAGGGCCTGTTCGGCCAGGGTGCGCACGGCGGTCTCCACGGCTTCGCGGGCGCGCTCGGTCTTGGGCTTGAATTCCTGCATCAACAGCGAGGCGAACTCGCTGGTTTCTTCGGTGGCGCCCAGGTTGGACGCGCCTTCGCGAACGGTATTGTCAGTCATGCTTACTGCTCCCCTGCAGGCTTGGGCGCACTGGCAAGAGCCTGGAGCAGTGCCGGGTCCTTGATCGCCTTCATGATGATTTCTTCAGCGCCGGTCTTGCCGTCCATGTAGGTCAGCAGGTTGGCCAGCTGGGTGCGGGCTTCGAGCAGCTGGTTCAACGAGTCGACCTTGCGCGCCACGGCGGCCGGGCTGAAGTCGTCCATGCTTTCGAAGGTGATGTCCAGGCTCAGGTTGCCTTCGCCGGTCAACTCATTGGGCACGTGGAACGCCACGCGTGGCTGCATGGCCTTGAGGCGCGAGTCGAAGTTGTCGACGTCCACTTCAAGGAACTTGCGGTCGGCCACGGGTGCCAGCGGCTCGGCTGGTTTGCCGGCGAGGTCGGCCATCACGCCCATGACGAAGGGCAGCTGGACCTTTTTCTCGGCGCCGTAAAGCTCGACGTCGTACTCGATCTGCACTCGAGGCGCACGGTTGCGCGCGATGAATTTCTGAGAACTTTGCTTCGCCACGTTGCTGCTCCTGGTCGCTTGAGCGACGGTGTTGTTACTGCACGGTCCGGCGGCCTACTCGCTGTCAGGGCCGCGCAGGTTTTCAAATTGGGACATGCCATCGGGAATCAGATTGCGCACGATCGCCGCGAAATCGGCATGCACCAGATTCTTCGCTCGGTTCAACAGCACCGGCAGCGGGCTTGAAGGCTCGTGCCGGGTGTAATACGCAAGGATTTTGTCGAGGCTGCGCAGCACATCGTCGCGGCTGGCGATGTCGCCGACCGGACGCGGGGCTGCGGGGGCAGCGGCGTAGTCCACCGAGGGGGCGTTGTCTTCACTGACGGCCTCGGGTTCGCTGCTGCTGTCGGCGCCGGGCACCGCTTGATTGAGCAATTGCAGGGCCTGCTTGAGCGGTTGCTTCAAGGCGCTGAGGTCCACGCCTTGGGCGGAACCGACCTGCTCGTTGACCTGTTGTTCGATGGCTTCGCAGGCTGCGCGCGCGGCAATCAGCGCATCGCGGGTGGCCTGCAGTTGCTCCGGGTCGCTGTCGAGGAACGCGGCGTTGAGTTGCTGGGCGCCGAGTTGTTCATCGGCGAAGCTCAACAGGCCGCTGGCGTTGAGCGCCGCGCGCAGCGTCACGGGGCCGAAGGTGCGTGAGCGTGTGAGGATGCTTTCGCGCAGCAGGCGAATATTGGTGTCGCAGGTCAGGCCGGTGAGGGCGTTGATGCGCACGGTAGGATCGTTATCGTCGTCGGCATCCAGGCGTGGGTGCAGGTCGGCCCAGTAATCGCGCAGCAACGCATCGATCAGCGTCAGTGCTTCGGCCAGGCCGGCCACGCCCTGGAGGGCGAGGGTGCTTTGCAGCAGAAAGTGGGTGATGCGCAGGTCTTTGCTGCGCTGCAACAGGTCGAGGCTCTGTTGCTGGATGCTGCGCCACTCCGGCGGCTCGGCGGGCAGGATGGATTCGCCCATGCTGCGCTCGGGCTGGCCCTTGGCATCACGTTCCAATTGCAGAAATTGCGCGTCATATTCCATGTCTTCGCCACACGGCGAAGTCGCGGAAACGGCGGTGAGCAGCAACGGCACATCCACTGAATTCGATCTCCCTATCAGCCCGTTAGATGCCGGGCAACGCATGCATTAGTTACGCAGTGAACTTTGCATGTTTTCTTGATCATAGTCTCAGAGTGCCACTATCGTGCCATCACTGATGTTCAAGAAGTTGTGCATTTTTGGTGTAGTACTTATGCGTTGTCAAGGTAAGCTATTCGCCCTCTGTGACAGATGTGCGGTGTTTAACACCCTGCGCGACTGGCGGGTCGAACGGTGCGCCCGTAGAGGATTTTTGTCATGCAAGCCGGATAAGATCAGCGATCATGCTGGCAAATGCGGATTTGGACGCTGGGTCCGACGACCTGGCGGCGATATTCAGGCAAGCGTAGCCTGATCTCGACCGCGCGCGATGTATCAGCAAGGAGGCAAGATGTCGCTGTGTTTGACTATCACTAGTTATCACAAGATTACCCCAGGGCAGTGCGCCGAAAAGTCCATGAACCAGGGCTCGATGGCGATCGGCCGCAGTTCGGAAAATGACTGGGTATTGCCCGATCCCGAACGACTTGTCTCCTCGCAACATTGCGTTATTCAGTACAAAGACGGTCGTTACTATTTAACCGACAACAGTACCAACGGTGTGGAGCTGGTCAACGCCGGCATCCGGATGCGCCGTGGTAACAGCGAGCCGCTGCAGGATGGCGAGTTGATTCGCATCGGCGATTACGAAATCCAGGCGCGCATCGACTTCAATGTGCAGGCCGTCGACAGCCAGCCGTTCGCCGGTGATTCGCCGAACAGCTTTGAGGCGTTGATGGGCGCGGTGGCGAGCCCGCCCGCGCCGACTCCGATGATCGCACCGCAGTTTCATGGCGCTTCGTCGATGGAGACCTTGCCGGACCTGTTCGATTTCCTCAGTCCCACTGCCGTGCCACCGCCCACCGTGGCAGACCACGTGCCCTCCGAGCAACATGACTTCCGTCCGCCGGCGCCGGTTGCCGTGCCGGTGGCCGAATCGCCGGCGGTGCCCGGTGCGGTCATTCCCGAAGACTGGGACCTGCTTGGCGACGCACCCGCGCCGCTCGCCTCT
>NZ_CVTX01000148.1:28428-96461 GCF_900005715.1 Pseudomonas sp. 34 E 7 | reverse complement strand
GAGGTGCCGAGTGGTGGGGCAAGAGCGTTTTGCTTACTTTTGCGCTTTTCAAAAGTGAGCCGCCGTCAGGGCGGAACCCTAAGCAGCCGTTACCTAAATAATGGATATGTACTCGTTCCAATCCAACACCCTGGTCGGCCCAGAGGCCGCCATCGGGGGCAAGCCCCCTCCCACATTGGTTTTATATAAGTCAGGAGGACAGGTTTTGTAATAGTTTTGCATTGTAGGAAATTTGTATTTGGGTTGTAGGATTCAAGTCCTTTCGTTATTTCAGGACTTGCATGAACACCCTCTCGGAGCCCCCCAGTCGTCTTTCCCCAAGACACCCGCTGTCTCTGTTCCCGCTCGTACACCCCGTATTTCGTCGACTAACCTTGTCCCGGTCCAGTGACCGCGTTTTGCCGTGTCCGGCATTCTGAACCACTTGAATACAGAGAACCCATAGATGGAATGGTTAGCGGATCCAACGGCCTGGCTCGGCCTTGCGACCTTGATTGTGCTGGAACTGGTACTGGGCATCGACAACCTGGTGTTTATCGCGATCCTCGCGGACAAATTGCCGCCTGAACAGCGCGACCGTGCGCGGCTGATCGGTTTGTCCCTGGCTTTGCTGATGCGCCTGGGCCTGCTGGCAAGTATTTCCTGGCTGGTGACGCTGACCCAGCCGCTGTTCGAGGTGTTCGACAAGAGTTTCTCCGGGCGTGACCTGATCATGCTGTTTGGCGGTGTATTCCTGTTGTTCAAGGCCACCATGGAGTTGCATGAACGCCTGGAAGGGCATGTGGCCCAGCACAAGGGCAACGTGGCCTATGCGATGTTCTGGCCGATCGTGGCGCAGATCGTGGTGCTCGACGCGGTGTTCTCCCTGGATGCGGTGATTACCGCCGTGGGCATGGTCGATGAGCTGGCGGTGATGATGATCGCGGTGATCGTGTCCATCGGCCTGATGATCGTGGCGAGCAAGCCGCTGACCCGCTTCGTCAACGCCCACCCGACGGTGATCATGCTGTGCCTGGGCTTTTTGATGATGATCGGCTTCGCGCTGACTGCCGAAGGCCTGGGCTTTCATATCCCCAAAGGCTACCTGTACGCGGCGATCGGCTTCTCGATTCTGATTGAAGTGTTCAACCAGATCGCCCGTTCGCGGCGCAAGAAGTCGGCGCAAGGCGTATTGCCGGTGCGCGAGCGCACCGCCCAAGCGGTGATGCGCCTGCTCGGCGGTCGCGGCCTGGCGGTGGAGGAGGTCGGTGAAGAGGTGGCCGACCTGCTGGACGCGTCGGATGCTGCGCAAGGCCCGTTGTTCGATCGACGCGAGCGCGTGATGATCAGTGGTGTGCTGCAACTGGCTGAGCGACCGATCCGCACATTGATGACGCCACGGGCCAAGGTCGACTGTATCGATCTGGCGGACGATCCCGAGAGCATCCGCCTGAAACTGATGCACTCGTCCTACTCGCGGCTGCCGTTGATCCGTAACGGTGCGGTCGATGAGCCCCTGGGTTTCGTGCACAAAAAGGAATTGCTCAAGGAATACCTGGCCGGCAACGAGCCGAATCTTGCCCATCTGGCGCGCCGTGCGATCAACCTGCTGGAGAGCTTTTCGATCCTCAACGCCCTGGAACAGATGCGTCAGGAATCCACGCACATCGCCTTTGTGATTAACGAATTCGGCGATTTTATGGGGGTGTTGAGCATGACCGACATCCTGGAGTCCATCGCCGGTGAATTGCCGGACGCCAGTGAAATCGAGGGTCCGGATATCGTCGAGGAAGGCGACGGTTTTCGTGCCAGTGGCGCCTTGAACCTGAGCCAGGTCGGTCAGCGCACCGGCTTCAAGGCCGTGGCGACCGAGGATTATCAGACACTGGCTGGCCTGCTGATGAGCCTGCTCGATCGTCTGCCGGTGGTAGGCGATAGTCTGGAACATCAAGGCTGGCGATTGACGGTGGCCGCGGTTGAAGAGCGTCGGGTGACGCAGGTGGTCTTGCAGCCTTGCTCCGGTCAAAGCGACTGAACAGGCTGTCCACATACTGCTGTTGTTGCTCCACGGGGCCGAAACCCTTGTGCAGCTCCACCCTGGCGCCATGTTCGTAGATCAACAGCGTGGGAGTGCCCGTGACGTCAGGGTGCCTCGGGGTATGGGCACAATCGAGCACCATGCTGACTATCCACGGATGGCGCCAGGCGACTCGTTCGAACAACGGGGCTGCACTGGCGCAGGCCGGGCAGTGCTCCGAGACGAACAGAATGAACACGGGGCGCGGTGTATTCAGTACGCGCTGGAAGTCCTTGGCACTGGATATCGTTCGCGTGGCTGCGCCCATGGTGATCTCCTGTCGACGGCGTTGGTTGTTGCCAACGCTAGGCCGGTGATTCAGCCCCGTCTACTGTCAACCTTCACAGGTCGGGCTGACGCTCCAGCCGTTCCCGTGCCTTGCGCGCCTGGCTGGCGCATTTTCGGTATTCCTCGTTGTCACGGGACGCTTTGGCCTCGCGGTAGGCATGGTGATTCTGGCTGGTGTAGTTGGTATCGAAGGCTTCCTTGAGTTTGCGCAGTTGTTCCTTGCAGTCGCGGCGGTCGTTGCTCGCCAGCGCGTTGCCGGCCACCAGATAGCACAGCATTAACAGGCCAAGGCTCAATTTCATCCGGGGGTTCCTCCATGTAGGGGCTTGCTCGCTCTACAGGTTAGCCCAACGGTGCACAGTTGGTGCGCAGTAACACCGTTGTGGGGCAACCGGTAGCAGCCTGATGGGGTGATGGCGCAACGCCGCTGCGTTCTTCAATCGCTATCCTGCTGATCCATAAACAATTTCTCTCGTGCGTATTTTTCCCTGAAAGCATATGGCACACTTTCTGCTGTCTATTCCGTTGTTACATACCAAGTTCCGGTATAGCGGA
The DNA here is from genome assembly GCF_900005715.1 of Pseudomonas sp. 34 E 7. NCBI lineage: Bacteria > Pseudomonadati > Pseudomonadota > Gammaproteobacteria > Pseudomonadales > Pseudomonadaceae > Pseudomonas > Pseudomonas sp. 34 E 7. Next base: position 93,562 of record NZ_CVTX01000148.1, on the reverse strand, counting down.
ATACACATCTCCTGGAGTGCTTGTCATGCATCACCGACCTTCCGTGTTCAAAGCGTGTGTTTTTCTCTTCGCCGCCTCGGCGTGCGTCGCCAGCCTCGCGCAGGCGGCGGACAGCAAACTCGATGACGTGCTCAAGCGTGGGCACCTGATCGTGGGTACAGGCAGTACTAATGCGCCGTGGCACTTCCAGGGAGCGGATGGCAAGTTGCAGGGGTTCGATATCGACATTGGCCGCATCGTCGCCAAGGGCCTGTTCAATGACCCGAGCAAGGTCGAGTTCGTGGTGCAGTCGTCCGACGCGCGGATTCCCAACCTGCTGACCGACAAGGTCGACATGAGTTGCCAGTTCATCACCGTCACCGCCAGCCGTGCGCAGCAGGTGGCCTTCACCCTGCCGTACTACCGCGAAGGCGTCGGCCTGCTGCTGCCGAACACCAGCAAGTACAAGGAAATCGAGGACCTGCAGGCGGCGGGCGATGGCGTCACCGTGGCCGTGCTGCAGAACGTGTATGCCGAGGAATTGGTGCACCAGGCGCTGCCCAAGGCCAAGGTCGACCAGTACGACAGCGTCGACCTGATGTACCAGGCCGTGAACTCCGGTCGTGCCGATGCCGCCGCCACCGATCAGTCCTCGGTCAAATACCTGATGGTGCAAAACCCTGGCCGCTATCGCAGCCCGACCTACGCCTGGAGCCCGCAGACCTACGCGTGTGCGGTCAAGCGTGGCGACCAGGACTGGCTGAACTTCGTCAATACCGCGCTGCATGAAGCCATGACCGGCGTCGAATTCCCCACCTACAAGGCCTCGTTCAAGCAATGGTTCGGCGTTGACCTGCCGGAGCCGGCGATTGGTTTTCCCGTGGAATTCAAGTGATCCGCAACAATCGGGGCGCGCGTGATGGCGCCCCATTCAGGTAGTGCCGACCATGAACTATCAGTTGAACTTTGCCGCCGTATGGCGTGATTTCGACACCTTGCTGGCGGGTCTCGGCCTGGGTCTGCAATTGGCCCTGCTGTCGATCGCCATCGGCTGCGTGATCGGCCTGCTGATGGCGTTTGCCATGCTGTCCAGGCACCGCGCGTTGCGCATCTTCGCTTCGGTGTACGTGACGGTGGTGCGCAACACGCCGATCCTGGTGTTGATCCTGTTGATCTACTTCGCCTTGCCGTCGCTGGGGATTCGCCTGGATAAAATTCCTTCGTTCATCATTACTCTGTCGCTGTATGCCGGGGCCTATTTGACCGAGGTATTCCGCGCCGGGCTGTTGAACATTCCCAAGGGCCTGCGCGAAGCCGGCTTGGCGATTGGCCTGGGTGAGTGGCGTATCCGCGCCTATATCACCGTGCCGGTGATGCTGCGCAACGTGCTGCCGGCGCTGTCTAACAACTTTATCTCGCTGTTCAAGGACACGTCCCTGGCCGCTGCGATTGCGGTGCCGGAGCTGACCTATTACGCCCGCAAGATCAACGTCGAAAGCTACCGGGTGATTGAAACCTGGCTGGTCACGACCGCGCTCTACGTGGCTGCCTGTTACCTCATTGCCATGCTGCTCCGTTACCTGGAACAGCGTCTGGCGATTCGTCGTTAAGGAGGGTTTCCATGTACGAATCCCCCAGTTGGCTGCATGAATTGTGGATTGCCCGGGAGACGCTGTGGGCGGGATTTCAGACCAGTATCTATTGCTCGGCGCTGGCAATTCTCTTCGGCACCCTGATCGGTATCTGCGCCGGGATGGTGCTCACTTACGGCAAGTTCTGGATGCGTGCGCCGTTCCGTCTGTATGTCGACCTGATTCGCGGCACGCCGGTGTTTGTGCTGGTGTTGGCGTGTTTCTACATGCTGCCGGCGCTCGGCTGGCAGATCAGCGCGTTCCAGGCCGGCGCCGTCGGGCTCACGCTGTTCTGTGGCTCCCACGTCGCGGAAATCGTGCGCGGTGCGCTGCAGGCCATTCCCCGTGGGCAACTGGAAGCGGGCAAGGCGATTGGCCTGACGTTCTACCAGTCCCTGGGCTACGTGCTGTTGCCCCAGGCGCTGCGGCAGATCCTGCCGACCTGGGTCAATTCCTCCACGGAAATCGTCAAGGCCTCGACCCTGCTCTCGGTCATCGGCGTGGCCGAGTTGCTGCTGAGCACCCAGCAAGTCATCGCACGCACCTTCATGACCCTGGAGTTCTACCTGTTCGCAGGCTTCATGTTCTTTGTCATCAACTACGCCATTGAATTATTCGGGCGCTACATAGAAAAGCGGGTGGCCTTGCCATGAATCAACTTCAAACAACCGAACCGCTGCTGAATATTCGTGGCCTGCGCAAGCAATACGGGGCAGTGGAAGTGCTCAAGGGCGTCGACCTGAGCCTGCAGCGCGGCAACGTGGTGACCCTGATCGGCTCCAGCGGCTCGGGCAAGACCACCCTGTTGCGTTGCGTCAACCTGCTGGAAGAATTCCAGGGCGGGCAGATAACCCTGGACGGCGAGTCCATTGGTTACAGCGACGTGGCCGGCAAGCGCGTGCGCCATCCCGAGCGCGTGATCGCCCAGCACCGCGCCATGACCGGCATGGCGTTCCAGCAGTTCAACCTGTTCCCGCATTTGACCGCCTTGCAGAACGTGACGTTGGGCTTGTTGAAAGTTAAGAAAATGCCTAAGGACGAGGCGGTGTCGCTCGCGGAAAAATGGCTCGACCGCGTGGGACTTCTGGAGCGTCGCAATCACTTTCCCGGTCAGTTGTCCGGCGGCCAGCAACAGCGCGTGGCGATTGCGCGGGCGATTGCCATGAACCCCAGCCTGATGCTCTTCGACGAAGTGACCTCGGCCCTCGACCCGGAACTGGTAGGCGAAGTGCTCAGCGTGATCAAGGGACTGGCGGAGGAGGGCATGACCATGTTGCTGGTCACCCACGAAATGCGCTTTGCCTATGAAGTGTCCGACAAAATCGTTTTCATGAACCAGGGGCGCATTGAAGAGCAGGGCAGCGCCAAGGATATTTTCGAACGCCCGCAGTCGCCGCGACTGGCGGAATTTCTCAAGAACATTCGTTTTTAATCAAGGAGCTATTTTATGAGCATTACTCGTTACGGTGCCGGCAGTACTGCCGGCGGCGGCCAGCCACGTCCCTTCGCCCGCGCAGTGGAAGCGGACGGCTGGTTGTACGTCTCAGGCCAGGTGCCTGCGGTGGACGGCGAAATCATCACTGGCGGGATCATCGAGCAAACCCGCCAAACCATGCGCAACGTGGTGGCGATCCTTGAAGAGGCCGGCTACGAATTGAAAGACGTGGTGCGTGTCGGCGTGTGGCTGGAAGACCCACGGGACTTCTGGAGTTTCAACAAGGTGTTCGGTGAATACTTCACCCCGGAACACGCCCCCGCGCGAGCCTGCGTGCAGGCGAACATGATGGTCGATTGCAAGGTGGAGATCGATTGCGTGGCCTACAAGAAAAAGGGCTAAATTGGCCCCATTCTCAAGACCACAGCAACTCCAATGTGGGAGGGGGCTTGCCCCCGATAGCGGTGTATCAGTAACAGATGTATGGACTGACACACTGCAATCGGGGGCAAGCCCCCTCCCACAGGGGATCACTGTGTAGCACACACCCAAGACTGGACCGGAACCGCCATGACCGAAGACACCATCAAACGCCGCGCCAAGGGCCTGGACCGTGCGTTCGATATCCTCGATTTTCTCAAGGAGGTCGGCCAGCCGCTGCGCCCGAATGATATCGCCAGTGGCATCGGCAGCCCCAAGTCCACGGTCTATGAACTGGTCGCCTCGCTGCTCGAACGGCGCATCCTGGAAACCGTGGGCAAGGACGGTCACGTCTACCTCGGGCGCCAGCTGTATTTCCTCGGCCAGGCGCACCTGCGCCACTTCGACCTGACCCGCGAGGCCGACCACGCCTTGCAGGAAATCGTCAGCCAGACCCATGAAACCGCGCAGATGTGCCTGCTCAACGGGCGCAAGTACACCGTGGCGCTGATGCGCGAAGGCCAGCGGCATTTCCGTATTTCGTCGGATATCGGTGAAAACGCGCCGATCCCCTGGACCGCTTCCGGGCGCCTGCTGCTGGGGCATTTGAGCGACCGGCAGATCATCGACCTGATCGACCCCGACGATTTCATCCTGCCGGATGGCCTGCGCCTGCCCCTGGAGACCTTCCTGGCACAGATCCGCCAGGCCACCCTCGACGGGTTCTTCTCCTTCGACAGTGTGGCCGACACCTTTACCCACTGCTTTGCCGCCCCGGTGCGCGACGCCCAGGGCATCAGCATCGCGACGCTGTGCATCGTTGCCCCTCGGGCCGATGCGAGCAAAAACTACCACGACTATCGCCGGGTGCTGATCGACAGCGCCAACAGCCTGGCCCGGCGCATCACCGAATAGGAATTTCCCATGTCTGCCTTCAATGCCGTTGAAAAAGGCGCCGCCGCCATTGGCGCCCATCTGGTCCGCGACGTTAGCCTGCCGGCCCTGGTGCTGCACCGCGAAGCCCTGGAACACAACATCCGCTGGATGCAGGACTTTGTCAGCAACAGCGGCGCGCAGTTGGCGCCCCACGGCAAGACCAGCATGATGCCCGCCTTGTTCCAGCGTCAGATCACTGCCGGAGCCTGGGGCATTACCCTGGCCAACGCCGTGCAGACCCGCGCCGCCTATGCCGGTGGCGTGCGCCGTGTGCTGATGGCCAACCAGTTGGTGGGCGCGCCGAACATGGCGTTGATTGCCGACCTGCTGGCCGATCAGGATTTCGACTTTCATTGCATGGTCGATCACCCGGACAACGTCGCAGATCTGGGCCTGTTCTTCGCCGCCCGTGGCCTGCGCCTGAACGTGATGATCGAGTACGGCGTGGTCGGTGGCCGGTGCGGCTGCCGCAGCGAGCAGGAAGTGCGCGAATTGGCCAAGGCGATCAAGGCTCAACCTGCGTTGGCCCTGACCGGCATCGAAGGCTACGAAGGCGTGATCCACGGCGAGCACGCCATCAGCGGCATCCGGGACTTCGCCGCCAGCCTGGTACGCCTGGCGGTGGACCTGCAAGACAACGGCTTTTTTGACCTGCCCAAACCTATCGTCACCGCATCGGGTTCGGCCTGGTATGACCTGATCGCCGAATCCTTCGAGCAACAGAATGCCGCCGGGCGCTTCCTCAGTGTGTTGCGTCCCGGCAGCTACGTGGCCCACGACCATGGCATCTACAAGCAAGCGCAATGCTGTGTGCTGGACCGTCGCAGCGACCTCGACGAAGGCCTGCGCCCGGCGCTGGAAGTCTGGGCCCATGTGCAATCGTTGCCCGAACCCGGCTTTGCGGTGATCGCCCTGGGCAAGCGCGACGTGGCCTACGACGCCGGTCTGCCGGTGCCGCTCAAACGCTACAAGGCCGGCATCGTGCCGGCCGAGGGCGATGATGTGAGCGCGTGCCAGGTGACCGCCGTGATGGACCAGCATGCGTTCATGACCGTGGCGCCGGGGGTTGAACTGCGCATTGGCGACATCATTTCGCTGGGTACTTCCCATCCCTGCCTGACGTTCGACAAGTGGCAGGTGGGTTGCCTGGTGGATGAGCAACTGCGGGTGATCGAGACCCTGCGTACCTGCTTCTAGACCGAGTCGCGCCTATCGGGGGCAAGCCCCCTCCCACAGGGGAATGCATTCCAAATGTGGGAGGGGGCTTGACCCCGATGAGGCCATCAGCCCCACCGAGAAATCAGCCATGACCACCCAACCGCGCATCGCCCTCATCGGCGAATGCATGATCGAACTGCAACACCGCGCCGATGGCAGCCTGCACCAGAGCTTCGGCGGCGATACCCTGAACACCGCCGTGTACCTGCGCCGCGAACTGGGCGATATCGGCAGCGTCGACTACGTCACCGCCCTGGGCGACGACAGCTTCAGCGACTCAATGTGTGCGCAGTGGCAAGCCGAGGGCATCGGCCTGGGCATGGTCCAGCGCCTGCCCGGACGCCTGCCGGGCTTGTATTGCATTCAGACCGACGCCAATGGCGAGCGCAAGTTTCTCTACTGGCGCAACGAAGCGGCCGTGCGCGATTGCTTCACCACGCCTGCGGCCGAGCCGATCCTGGCGGCGTTGCCGGAGTATGACCTGGTGTATTTCAGCGGCATCACCCTGGCGGTGCTGGGTGAGGTTGGGCGCGCACGCTTGCTGGACACCCTGGTGCAAACCCGCCGCCGGGGCGGGAAGGTGGTGTTCGATAACAACTACCGGCCACGGCTATGGGCCGATGTGGACGCGGCGCGTGAGGCTTATCGCAAGGTGTTGGCCGAAGTGGATATCGCCTTGTTGACCGAGGATGACGAGCGCGCGCTGTTTGGCTATGAGGACAGCGAGCAGGTGTTTGCAGCCTATCCAGCGATTGCCGAGGTGGTGCTCAAGCGCGGGGCGGATGCGTGTTTGATTCGTTGCGCGGGGGAGCGTTTTGCCGTGCCGGCATTGACGGTGGAGAAGGTGGTGGACACCACGGCGGCGGGGGATTCGTTCAGTGCGGCGTACCTGGCCGGGCGGCTCAAGGGTGGGTCGCCGCAAGCGGCGGCGTTGGCGGGGCATCGGCTGGCGAGTCGGGTGATTCAGGTGCCGGGGGCGCTGATACCGAGGTGAATGGCCGCCTGTGGCGGATCGGGGGCAAGCCCCCTCCCACAGTTAACCGCGTTTTAACTGCAAGAATGCAGCCCAATGTGGGAGGGGGCTTGCCCCCGATAGCGGTGTAAAGCCAACCCCCTCAATCCCGGTAAAACACCTGCACCAGGTGATAGCCAAACTTGCTCTTGATCGGCCCATGCACCACCTTCACCGGCTTCTTGAAGATCACCGCATCGATCACCCCTACCATCTGCCCGGGCCGCACCTCTCCCAGATCACCGCCACGCTTGCCCGACGGGCAGGTGGAGTATTTCTTGGCGAGCACGTCAAACGCTTCGCCCTTGGCAATGCGCTGCTTGAGCTGTTCGGCTTCTTCGCTGGTCTTCACCAGGATATGGCGGGCTTGGGCTTTCATTGATCTCTACCAGGTGTGCGACGGCGCGCGATTATGCCTGAACTCAGGCCTCGACGCCGATCATGCTGCGGATTTTGGTGGCCAGCAGGTCGATGGAAAATGGCTTGGCGACCATGTCCATGCCGTCCTCCAGGAAGCCCTGGCGTTCAGCGGCTTTCTCCGCATAACCGGTCATAAACAGCACGCGCAGGCCCGGGCGATGCTGGCGGGCGATTTCTGCCAGTTGCCGGCCGTTCATGCCCGGCAGGCCGACGTCGGTCACCAGCAAATCCACGCGCAGGTCCGACTCCAGCAGCGGCAGCGCGGCTCGGGCATCCGCCGCCTGATGAGCGGTATAGCCCAGTTCGTCGAGTACGTTGACCACCAGCATGCGCACCGCCGGGTCGTCCTCGACCACCACCACGGCCTCTCCGGCCAGGGCCACCGGGGCTTCGCCCAGGCTGGCCGGCAGGCTGCTTTCCAGCGCGGTGCCATGCAGACGTGGCAGGTACAGGCGCACGCACGTGCCCTGGCCGGGCTCGCTCTGGATAGTCACATGGCCCCCGGACTGTTGGGCGAAGCCGTAGATCATCGACAAGCCCAGGCCGGTGCCTTGGCCGATGGGTTTGGTGGTGAAGAACGGATCGAAGGCCTTGGCGAGGATTTTCGGCGCCATGCCGCTGCCGTTGTCGCGCACGCCGAGCATCACGTAGTCGCCGGCCTTGACCGGCTCCAGGGTGGTGATATCGGTGCCGTCCAGATAGCTGTTGGCGGTTTCGATCAGCAGTTCGCCGCCGTCGGGCATGGCATCGCGGGCGTTGATCACCAGGTTGAGCAGGGCGTTTTCCAGTTGGCTGGCGTCGGTGTTCACCGGCCAGATGTCTTTGCCAAGCTGCACGGTGAGGGTGATATGCGCGCCCTTGGTGCGGCGAAAGAGATCCTCCAGGGACGCCACCAGCTGGTTGGGGTCGGTGGGGCGTCGGTCCAGCGATTGGCGCCGTGAGAACGCCAGCAGCCGGTGGGTAAGGGCGGCGGCGCGGTGGGCGGACGTCACGGCGGCATCGGCAAAGCGGCCGATGTCCTCGCTGCGGCCGTCGGCAATGTAGCGTTGCATCAGGTCCAGGCTGCCGATGATACCGGTGAGCATATTGTTGAAGTCGTGGGCGATACCGCCCGTGAGCTGGCCCACCGCTTCCATTTTCTGCGCGTGGCGCAAGGCGTCTTCGGCCCGTTCGCGTTCGAACATTTCATTCTGCAGGCGCTGGTTGGCCTCGGCCAGTGCCTGGGTGCGCTGGGCCACGCGTTCTTCGAGGTTCTCATTGAGATGGCGCAGGGCTTCTTCGGTAAGCTTGCGTTCGGTCTCGTCGATCACAAAGATGTAGAAACCGTTCACCGAGCCGTCGTTGCTGAAGCGCGGCAGGTACTTCATCAAGGCATGGCGCGCGCGCCCGTCGCGGTGCGGCGTGACGGTCATGAAACTGCACGCCTTGCCGTTGAGTGCGGCGGCGATCTTGTCGGCGCGTCCGGCGTATACGTCGTCGCCGATGACTTCGCGGATGGTCTTGCCGTACAGCTCTTGAGGCGTTTGGCCGTACCAGTCGAGGTAGGCACTGTTGTTCAGGCGAAAGCGCTGCTCGTGGTCGACGTAGCCGATCAACACCGGCATGGCGTTGATGATCAGTTGCAGCTCGGTCTGGCTTTGACGCAGCGCCTGTTCGGTGTGCTTGCGCTCGGTGAGGTCGAGCGCGGCGCCAAGGAACCGCGCCGGCCGTCCGTGCGGGTCCTTGTAGCAACGGCCACGGGCAAACACCCAGCGCACCTGGCCGTCGGCTTGCTGCAGGCGGTATTCCTCGGCGTATTCGGTGCCGTGGGTGATGCAGTGCTTGATGCTGCGCGTGACCGTGCCACGGTCTTCGGGGTGCACGCCGAGCAGGTAGGCGCTGATGGGCAACAGGCCGGCGTCATTCGGGTCGACGCCATGCAAGTGAGCGAAATGCGCGTCGGCGATAAAGCGGTCTTCGCCGATGTCCCAGTCCCAGGTGCCCACCGCGTCGGTCGCCGCCAGTGCCAGCTGCAGGCGCTGCTCGGTGCTGTGCTGGGCCTTGAGGCTGTCTTCGGAACGCTGCTGCAATTCGAGGGTTTTGCTGCGCCGCTCGTTGGTTTCGATGGCGGTGACCAGGATGCCGGCCACGCGGCCGCTTTCATCGCGCACCGGGCTGTAGGTCAGGTCGAGCCAGATTTCAGTGTCGCGCTGGTTGCGCTGCAGCACGAAACATTGCTCGCTGAAGGTCCGCACCTGGCCACCGAGCACCGCGTCGTAGATCGGCGCGGCAAAGCCCTGCAGTTCCGGCCAGGTGGTGTGTACCGGCTGGCCGAGGGCGTCGGGGTGCTTGTTGCCGGCCAGCAGGGCGAAGCCATCGTTGTAGAGCTGGATGAGTTGATCGCCCCAGAGCAGCAGCATCGGCATGGGCGAATGCACCACGATATCCACGGCGGTGCGCAGACTTTGCGGCCAGCCACTGGCCTCACCGAGGGGGCTTTGCGCCCAGTCCAGCCGCTCGATCAGTGCAGCGGCCTCGCTACCGGTGGATGTTCCATTCATGAAAAAGCCCTGCGCTTGACGCTTTGAAAAAAAGACAACACCTATTATCCCTAGAGAGAACCACGGGTGGCTACCTCGGAAAATAGCATGCATTTTTGGATTTTTTCAAAAACGCCGCGTCAGCGCTGAAACCTTTCATCTATCCAGCCAGCTCAGGGCGGTCGCGAAATTGCTCGAGCGCCTGGGGATTGGCCAGCGCATCGGTGTTTTTCACCGGCTCACCGTGCACGACGTTGCGCACTGCCAATTCGACGATCTTGCCGCTGATGGTGCGCGGGATATCCGTGACCGCGAGGATCTTCGCCGGCACATGGCGCGGCGTGGTATTGGCACGGATCACCTGGCGAATCTGCTGCTCCAGCGCCTCATCCAGTTGCACACCGTGGTCAAGGCGCACAAACAGCACCACGCGCACATCGTCCTGCCAGCGCTGGCCGATGGCGAGGCTTTCCAGCACCTGCGGGACTTTTTCCACCTGGCGATAAATCTCGGCGGTGCCGATGCGCACGCCGCCAGGGTTGAGCACCGCGTCGGAGCGGCCGTGGATCAGCAGGCTGCCATTGGAACGCTGTTCGGCATAGTCGCCCTGGGCCCACACGCCGGGGAACTGGCTGAAATACGACGCGCGCAGTTTGTGCTGCTGTGGATCGTTCCACAGCCCGATGGGCATGGCCGGAAAGTGCCGGGTACACACCAGTTCGCCTTTTTCGCCGAGCAGCGGCAGGCCCTGGTCGTCCCACACTTCAATGGCCATCCCCAGGCTCTTGCACTGCATTTCGCCACGGCGCACCGGCAGCACCGGGTTGCCGATCACGAAGCAGGAGACGATATCGGTGCCGCCGGACATCGACGACAGGCACAGCTCGCCCTTGATCTCGCGGTACACATAGTCGTAACTCTGGGGCGACAACGGCGAACCGGTGGAAATCAGGCCCTTCAGGCTGCTCAGCTGGTGGCTCAGGCGTGGCTGCAGCCCGGCTTTCTCCAGGGTGACGAGAAACTTGGGGCTGGTGCCGAACACACTGATGTTTTCCGCATCGATCAGGTCGATCAAACGCTCGGGTCCGGGATGGAACGGCGAGCCGTCATACAGCACCGCCGTAGCGCCAATCGCCAGCACCGACACCAGCCAGTTCCACATCATCCAGCCGCAGGTGGTGTAGTAGAACAGGCAGTCCTCACGGGACAGGTCGGCGTGCAGGCCGTGTTCCTTGAGGTGGGTGAGCAACACGCCGCCGCTGCCGTGAATGATGCACTTGGGCACGCCGGTAGTACCGCTGGAATAGAGGATATACAGCGGATGATCGAACGGCACCGCGACAAACTCAGGCTCGCCGCCGGCCTGGTAGACGTCGTCCCACAGCCTGACCCGGGCCTGGGTCAGGTAGTCGCCGACCTGCGCCTGCGGGCGGGCGTAGGGCACGATGATCAGTTGTTCCAGGGACGGCAGCCGTTCGAGGATTTCATTGAGCTTGGCGCTCTGGTCGAGGGTCTTGCCGGCATAGCGATAACCGGCGCAGGTGATCAGCACCTTGGGTTCGATCTGACCGAATCGGTCGATGACGCCTTGGGTGCCGAAGTCCGGTGAGGAGCACGACCAGATCGCCCCGAGGCTGGTGGTGGCGAGCATGCCGACCAGGGTTTGCCAGGTGTTGGGCATGCACGCGGCCACCCGGTCACCGAGGCCGACTCCGGCCGCGCGCAGGCTGTTTTGCAGGCCGGCCACGTGGGCGGCCAACTCGGCGTAGGTCAGTTGTTCGCGCTGGCCGTCTTCGCTGATGGCAATCACGGCAGGGTGGTCGTCGCGACGGCGCAGCAGGTGCTCTGCAAAGTTCAACGTCGCGCCGGGAAACCATTGGGCGCTGGGCATTTCGGTGCCTTCGATCAACGTGGCGCTGGGCGGGCTGCGAAAGTGCACGTCAAAGAACGCCACGATGGCCTGCCAGAAGTCCGCGCGCTGGTCGATGCTCCATTGGTGCAGGGCGGGGTAGTCGCTGAGCTGCACGTCGTGGCGAGCATTGATGAAACGTCGGAACTGGTCCATCCGTGTGTTGGCGATGCGTTCGGGGGAGGGTTGCCAGAGGATGTCGGACATAGCGAGATCTCTTGTTCTTATATGAGGTTTGTCAGGCGAAGCAAGTCCAATGTCTGGGGTTATTGGGCCAGCCAGCCGCCATCGATATTCCACGCCGCACCCCGCACCTGGGCGCCGGCCTCACTGCATAAAAACAACACCAACTCACCCAACTGCGACGGCGTCACAAACGCCAGCGACGGCTGCTTCTCCGCCAGCAGATCCTGCTGCGCCTGCTGCGGCTGCACCCCACTGGCCACGCGATCATCTATCTGCTTCTGCACCAGCGGGGTCAGCACCCAGCCTGGGCAAATGGCATTGCACGTCACGCTGCTGGTGGCGGTTTCCAGGCCGACGACTTTGGTCAGGCCGATGACCCCGTGCTTGGCCGCCACATAAGCCGCCTTGCCCACCGAACCCACCTGGCCATGCACCGAGGCAATATTGACGATGCGTCCCCAGCCCCTGGCCTTCATGCCCGGCAGGCTCAGGCGGGTGGCGTGGAACACCGATGACAGGTTGATGGCGATGATCGCGTCCCAGCGTTCCACCGGAAAGTCTTCCACCGCTGCCACGTGCTGGATGCCGGCGTTGTTGACCAGAATGTCGACGCCGCCGAACTCCCGCTCGGCATAGGCGAACATCTCGGCGATCTGCGCCGGGTCGCTGACATCCGCCGGGTGATGCCCGACCTTGCCGCCAAACGCCTGCACCTGGGCGATCACCGCGCCGGCGTCACCGAAGCCGTTGAGGATCAGGTTGGCGCCGGCCTTGGCCAGGCTCAGGGCAATGCCCAGGCCGATGCCGCTGGTGGAGCCGGTGACCAGGGCCGTCTTGCCGTTCAATGTCGTCATGAAAACCTCACACAATGCCGGTGGCGTAGAAAGTACCGATCACCACGAACACCGCGAGGGTCTTGATGATCGTGATGCCGAAAATGTCCTTGTAGGCTTCGCGGTGAGTCAGCCCGGTCACCGCCAGCAGCGTGATCACCGCGCCGTTGTGGGGCAGGGTGTCCATGCCGCCGCTGGCCATGGCCGCGACCCGGTGCAGCACTTCAAGGGGGATATTGGCCGCATGGGCCGCTGAAATAAAGCTCTCGGACATGGCCGCCAGGGCGATGCTCATGCCGCCGGACGCGGAGCCGGTAATCCCCGCCAGCAGGGTCACGGTAATGGCTTCGTTGACCAGCGGGTTGGGGATGCCCTTGAGCCAGTCCGCCAGCACCAGAAAGCCCGGCAACGACGCAATTACCGCACCAAAGCCATATTCCGAGGCGGTGTTCATGGCGGCGAGCAGCGCGCCGCTGACTGCACTTTTACTGCCTTCGGCCAGCTTGCTCTTGATCGCCGAGAAGCCGAACACCAGCACCACGATAATCCCCACCAGCAACGCCGCCTGCACCGCCCAGATCGCCGTGAGCTTGGCGATGTCGGTGGTCACCGGGGTGCTCATGCCGGGCAGGCTGAGGCTGTGGGTCTTGCCGTACCACTGCGGGATCCAGTGGGTGAACAGCAGGTTCATCACCCCCACCAGAATCAGCGGCGACAGCGCGACCCAGGGGTTGGGCAGGGTCAGGTTTTCGGCGGTTTCCGGTTCGTTGCGCAGCTCGGTGCCATAGCCTTCACCTGCGTGCTGGGCCTTGTTGCGCTGGCGTGCCAGGTACAGCATGCCGGCGCAGAACACGAAGATCGTGCCGATCAGCCCCAGCCACGGCGCCGCCCACGCGGTGGTGTTGAAGAAGGTGCTGGGGATGATGTTCTGGATCTGCGGCGTGCCGGGCAGGGCGTCCATGGTGAACGAAAACGCACCGAGGGCGATGGTGGCCGGGATCAGGCGCTTGGGGATATTGCTCTGGCGGAACATCTCCGCCGCAAACGGGTACACCGCAAACACCACCACGAACAGCGACACGCCGCCGTAGGTGAGCAGGGCGCAGACCAGCACGATCACCAGCATCGCCTGGCGCGTACCGAGCACACGAATGGCGGCGGCGACAATCGAGCGCGAAAAGCCCGACAGCTCGATCAGCTTGCCGAATACCGCGCCGAGCAGGAACACCGGGAAATACAGCTTGATAAAGCCGACCATCTTTTCCATGAACACCCCGGTAAAGGCCGGGGCGACAGCGGACGGGTCGGTGAGCAGCACCGCGCCGAGGGCGGCGATTGGGGCAAACAGGATGACGCTGTAGCCACGGTAGGCAGCCAGCATCAGCAGCGCCAGGGCTGCCAGGGCAATGATCACACTCATGGTGTGTCTCCATCGGATTGTTATTGTTGTGGGGTGGGGCTTTGGGGGAGGTATAGCGAGATGTGTGCCAAGTATTTAAGTTGTTGAAATAAAAGGTTATTTATAGGATCTTGCGTTGATTTTTTTTAGCGTATCTCAATAGTGAGACAAACACTGCTCCAATGTGGGAGGGGGCTTGCCCCCGATGGCGGTATATCAGGTGTATATGCTTAACCTGACACACTGCTATCGGGGGCAAGCCCCCTCCCACATTGGATTTTCTTGATATTGAGAATTGTGTCTCTTTATGGAGACTGGGTGAGGCCCAGGGCGATCATTTTCTTGTACAGCGTCGACCGCCCCAGCCCCAGCCGCTTGGCAGCCTCCACCACATTCCCCGCGCACGCCTGCAAGGCCTCACCGATCAACTGTCGATCGAACCGCGCCCGCGCCGCCGCAAACGTCTCACCCTCAACCGTGGCCACCGCACCGCGTGCCACCGGGCTGAACGTACCGATCGCCGCACGAATCTCCCCGGCACTCAACACCAGGTCATCACTCAACAACGCCGCCCGCTCGAGCACATTGCGCAGCTCGCGGATATTGCCCGGCCAGGCGTGCCGGGCCAACAGTGTCAGCGCTTCAGGGCTTAACTCGTGGCGGCTGCGCAGTTCTTCCAGAATCGCCTCGCTCAGCGCGGGGATGTCCTCCAGCCGTTCACGCAACGGCGGTACCTGGATCGGCAGGACATTGAGGCGGTAATACAGGTCTGCACGGAATTCGCCACGCTTGATCGCCGCCTCCAGGTCCATGGAGGTGGCGGCAATCACCCGCACATCGCTGTGCAGCATCTCATTGGAACCCACCGGCTCGAATTCCTTTTCCTGCAGCACCCGCAATAACTTGCTTTGCAGGGGCATCGGCATATCGCCGATTTCATCCAGAAACAGCGTGCCACCCTGGGCGATCTGGAACTTGCCCGGCCGGCCCTTGCGGTCGGCGCCGGTGAACGCCCCCGGCGCGGTGCCGAAAAACTCGGCTTCGAGCAGGTCGTGGGGAATCGCCGCGCTGTTGATGCTGACGAACGCCTTGTGGGCGCGAGGCGACGCACCGTGGATGGCCTGGGCGAGCAGTTCCTTGCCGATGCCGGTTTCGCCCAGCAGCAGCACCGGCGACTCGGCGCTCGCACTGCGCCGCGCGCGGCGCTTGACGTCAAGGCTGGCGGCGCTGGTGCCGATAAAGTGCGCGAAGTTGTATTTACTTTGCCGCGAGCGCAACAGCGAACGGGTGGACGCCAGCTCCTGCTGCAGGCTCAGGTAGCGCTCGATCAGCGGCGACAGGTTGCGCAGCTCATCGAACAACGCAAACCCGATCGCACCGATCACCGCGCCGGCTTCGTCGTGGATCGGCAGGCGCATCACCACCAGCGGGCCCTTGGGCGTGTCCTGGATATCCAGCAGGATCGGCCGGTCATTGCGCACCACCTGGCGCAGCAGGCTATTGGAGATCACCTGCTCGCAGGGTTGGCCGATGGCGTGCTCGGCGCTCTGCAGGCCGAAACGCCTGGCGTAGCGTTCGTTCATCCAGACGATATTCGCGTCGCGATCGACAATCACCGTGCCTTCGCTGGACTGCTCGATGATCTCGAACAGCGACTGGATGGCCAGGCCACGAACCTGTTGGTAATCCTTGAGGCTGGTACTCATGGGTACAAATCCTGTTAATGATCGTTCCCACGCTCTGCGTGGGAATGCCTCCCGTGACGCTCCGCGTCACTTGGCACAAGGCGTGGGGACTTGCGTGCCTGGCGGGACGCGGAGCGTCCTTGGCTGTGTTACCACGCAGAGCGTGGGAACAATCTCACAACGGGATGTGCGCGGCCGCCAGTAATTCTTTTGTATATGGGTGTTGCGGCGACTCAAATACATCATGACTGGCACCGCGCTCCACCACCTTGCCGTCCTTGACCACGATCATATCGTGGGCCATCGCACGCACCACCGCCAGGTCATGGCTGATGAACAGGTAAGTCAGGCCGTATTTCTCCTGCAGTTCGCGCAGCAGCGCCACCACTTGTTTTTGCACCGTACGGTCCAGCGCCGAGGTGGGTTCATCCAGCAGCATCAGCGCCGGCCTGAGCACCAGCGCACGCGCAATGGCGATACGTTGCCGCTGGCCGCCGGAAAACTCATGGGGGTAGCGATGGCGGCTGGCGGGGTCCAGGCCTACATCCTTGAGCACCTGAATCACCTGCGCTTCGCGCGCGTCGAGGCTGCACGGAGCATGCACTTCCAGGCCCTCGCTGATGATCTGCTGCACCGACATGCGCGGGCTGAGGCTGCCATAGGGGTCCTGGAACACCACCTGCATCTGCTTGCGCCACGGCCGCATCTGCTGATGGTTGAGCGGGTCGAGGGCCTGGCCCTGGAAGCGGATGCTGCCGCTGGAGTCCAGCAAGCGCAGAATCGCCTGGCCGAGGGTGGACTTGCCCGAGCCGGACTCGCCGACAATCCCCAGGGTCTTGCCCCGTTGCACGCTCAGGCTGATGCCGTCCACCGCGCGCAGGTAGGTCTTGGGCCGAAACAGTCCGCCGCCGAGGCGAAACTGCACGGTCAGGTCATCGACCTGCAAGACCGTCTCGCGCTCTTCACCGCACAGCGCATCGCCCGAAGGTTCGGCGTCCAGCAGCAGGCGGCTGTAAGGATGTTGAGGCGACGTGAACAGCGTCTGGCAATCGGCCTGCTCGACGATCTCCCCGGCGCGCATCACGCACACGCGCTGGGCAATGCTGCGCACCAGGTTGAGGTCATGGCTGATCAGCAGCAGTGACATGCCCAGGCGTTGCTGCAGGGACTTGAGCAACAGCAGGATCTTGCGCTGCACGGTCACGTCCAGCGCGGTGGTGGGTTCGTCGGCAATCAGCAGTTCCGGCTCGCAGGCCAGGGCCATGGCGATCATCACCCGCTGGCGCTGGCCACCGGAGAGTTGATGGGGATAGGCCTTCAGCCGCTCCCGGGGTTTCTGGATGCCCACCAGCTCGAGCAGCTCGAGGATGCGCGCCTGCGCCGCCTTGCCGCCCAGGCCCTTGTGCAGCAGCAGGGTCTCGCCGATCTGCTTTTCGACCGTGTGCAGCGGGTTCAGCGAGGTCATCGGCTCCTGGAAGATCATGGCAATGCGGTTGCCGCGCAGCTTTTGCAGGGCCGCAGGTGACGCGCCCATCAACTCCTGGCCGCGGTACTTCACCGAGCCTGTACTGTGCGCGCCGGCTTCGGGCAGCAATTGCAGGATCGAATGGGCGGTCACGGATTTGCCCGAGCCCGACTCGCCCACCAACGCCAGGCATTCGCCTGGGCGTACGTCCAGGCTCACCTTGCGCACCACGGTCTGGTCGCCGAACGCCACGCTCAGGTCACGGATTTCAATCAGGTTCATACGCGATCACTCATGAGCGAGGGTCGAAGGCATCACGCAACGCCTCGCCGATAAATACCAGCAGCGACAGGATCAGCGCCAGGGTGAAAAATGCCGTCAGGCCCAGCCACGGCGCTTGCAGGTTCTGCTTGCCCTGGGCGATCAACTCACCCAGCGAAGCACTGCCGGCCGGCATGCCGAAGCCGAGGAAGTCCAGGGCGCTCAAGGTCGAAATCGCCCCGGTCAGGATGAACGGCAGGTAGCTCAAGGTCGCGGTCATGGCATTGGGCAGGATATGCCGGGCGATGATCTTGCCGTCGCCCAGGCCCAGGGCGCGTGCGGCCTTGACGTATTCCAGGTTGCGCCCGCGCAGGAACTCGGCGCGCACCACGTCCACCAGGGCCAGCCAGGAAAACAGCGCCATGATCCCCAGCAGCCACCAGAAATTCGGCTCGACGAACCCCGACAGGATAATCAGCAGGTACAGCACCGGCAGGCCCGACCACACTTCCAGGATGCGTTGGCCGAGCAAGTCCACCCAGCCGCCGTAGTAACCCTGCAACGCGCCGGCGGCGATGCCGATGGCTGCGCTGATCGCGGTCAACGCCAGGGCAAACAGGATCGACACGCGCGCGCCGAAGATGACTCGCGCCAGCACATCCCGCGACTGGTCATCGGTGCCCAGCCAGTTCACCGTCGACGGCGGGCTGGGGGCAGGGCGGGTCAATTCGTAGTTGGGGGTGTCGTCGCTGAAGGGGATGGGGGGAAACAGCATCCAGCCGCCGTCCTGCTTTATAAGCTTTTGCACGTAGTCACTGCGGTAGTCGGCCTGGAACGGCAATTGGCCGCCGAACTGCTGCTCGGTGTAGCGCTTGAACACGGGAAAATACAGCTCGTTCTTGAAGCTGAGCACCAGGGGCTTGTCATTGGCGATCAACTCGCCGCCCAGCGTCAGAATGAACAGGCCGATAAATAGCCACAGCGACCACCAGCCGCGACGGTTCCTCTTGAATCGCTCGAAACGCCGGCGCGCCACGGGAGACAGATTGAGCATCAGGCGTTCCTCGCGGCAAAGTCGATACGCGGGTCCACCAGGGTGTAGCAGAGGTCGCCGATGAGTTTTATCAAGAGGCCGAACAGGGTAAAGATAAACAGCGAACCAAACACCACCGGGTAATCCCGCGACACCGCTGCCTCATAGCTCATGCGGCCCAGGCCATCGAGGGAAAAGATCACCTCGATCAGCAGCGAACCGGCGAAGAACACGCTGATGAACGCTTGGGGAATCCCGGAAATCACCAGCAGCATCGCGTTGCGAAACACATGGCCGTAGAGCACGCGACGTTCGCTCAAACCCTTGGCGCGCGCGGTCACCACGTACTGCCGGGTGATTTCGTTGAGGAACGAGTTCTTGGTGAGGATGGTCAGGGTGGCGAACCCGCCGATCACCAGCGCCGTGACCGGCAATACCAGGTGCCAGAAATAGTCGGCGATCTTGCCCACGGTGCTCAGTTCTTCGAAATTCTCCGACACCAGGCCGCGCACCGGGAACCAGTTCAGCGAAGTGCCACCGGCAAACACCACGATCAGGAACATCGCGAACAGGAACGCCGGCATGGCATAGCCGATCACGATGGCGGTGCTGCTCCATACATCAAAGCTGCTGCCATGGCGCACCGCCTTGCGTATCCCCAGGGGAATAGATACCAGGTAAGTAATCAAGGTGGCCCACAAACCGAGGGAAATGGTCACAGGCATCTTTTCCAGGATCAGGTCGATCACCGTTGCGCCGCGAAAGAAGCTGTTGCCGAAGTCCAGTCGGGCGTAGCTCCTGAGCATCAGCCACAGGCGTTCCGGCGCAGGCTTGTCGAAGCCGTACTGCTTTTCGATGTCCTTGATCAGTTTCGGGTCCAGGCCGCGGCTGGCTCGCGAGCCGCTGATGCTTTCCCCGGCAGCGCCTGCGACACCGCCCCCGCCGATGCCTTGCAGGTGGGCAATGGCTTGTTCGACCGGCCCGCCCGGCGCGGCCTGCACGATCACGAAATTCACCAGCAGGATAATCACCAGGGTCGGGATGATCAGCAGCAGGCGCCGCACGATATAGGCAAACATCAGCGCGCACCTCCGCGTTTTTTCAGTTCAGCGTTCATTTGCTCGTTGGTCAGCGGCGTGGGGCTGATTTCCCACCAGGTTTCCAGGGCTTCGTCGTTCTTCGCCTCGATGGCCGGGCGGCCGAAGCGGTTCCACCACGCGGCAGAGGTGCCCGGCGGGTAGTAATTGGGGATCCACAGGTAATTCCATTGCAGCACCCGGTCCAGCGCATGGGCGTAGGTGAGCATCTGCGCCTGGGTGTCGGCCTTGACCAGGCCCTTGACCAGGCTGTCGACGGCCGGGTCCTGGAGGACCATGTAGTTATTCGCGCCGGGGTCAAAGGCGGCGGTCGAGCCGAAGTAGTTGTACAGCTCCATGCCGGGCGACGTGGTGACGGGGAAGCCGGCGACGATCATGTCGTAGTCCCGGGACATGATCCGGTTCACGTACTGCGAAGAATCGATACGACGGATATTCAAGGTAATACCGATCTGCGCCAGGTTACGCTTGTAAGGGAGCAGCAGACGTTCGAGGCCGTTCTGTGTGTTGAGGAACGTGAACTCCAGCGGCTCGCCCTCGGCATTCACCAGTTTATCACCGTCCGGTTTCCAGCCGGCTTCCTCCAATAGCGCCAGGGCTTGCAGCTGTTTGTCGCGGATCATGCCGCTGCCGTCGGTGACCGGGGCCTTGAACACCTGGGTGAACACCTCGTCGGGCACCTGGCCGCGCAAGGGTTCAAGAATCGCCAGTTCCTCCTTGGTCGGCGGTTGACTGGCCGCCAGCGGGCTATTGGAGAAAAAACTCTGCTGGCGGATATACATAGTGCGCATCATCTGCCGGTTGGCCCATTCGAAGTCCCACAGCATCGCCAGCGCCTGGCGTACGCGGCGATCCTTGAACATCGGTTTTTGCACGTTGAACACATAACCTTGGGCCGGTTGCGGCATCTCCTTGGCCAAGTGCGCGCGCTGCAGGCGACCATCGTCCAGGGCCGGACCGTTGTAGCCGATGGAATAACCGGTGGCGGAAAATTCGCGGTTGAAATCGTAGGCGCCGCCGCGCAAGACCTGGCGCGCCACTTCGGTGTCGCCGAAATACTCCAGGCTCAGGTGATCGAAGTTGTACAGGCCACGGCTGACGGGCAAGTCCTTGCCCCACCAATTCGGGTCGCGGGTAAACGTGATGGTGCTGCCGGAGTCGATCTTGCTGACGGTGTAGGGGCCGCTGCCCAATGGCGCTTCATAACCGCCGCCGTTGGCGAAGTCGCGGGTCTTCCACCAATGCTCCGGGAAGACCGGCAGGGTGGCGATATCCAGGGGCAGGGTGCGGTTTTCATTGCTGGAAAAATCGAAGCGGACCTGGCGCTCACCTTCGACTTCGACGTGCTTGACGTCGGCGAACAACGTGCGAAAACGCAGGCTGCCTTGGGTCATCAGCAAGTCGAAGCTGTAGCGCACATCTTCGGCGGTGATCGGTTTGCCGTCGGCAAAGCGTGCCTTGGGGTTGAGGAAAAAACGCAGCGACAGACCGTCATCGGCGCGCTCCATTTTCTCGGCAACCAGGCCGTAGACGGTGTAGGGCTCGTCCAGGGAGCGCTGGGCCAGTGGTGAGTACAGCCAGCCGTCAACCTGGGAAACGCCGATGCCTTTGTCGATATACGGCAACACATGGTCGAAGCGCCCGATCTCGATGGCCGAGCGGCGCAGGGTCCCGCCCTTGGGCGCATCCGGGTTGGTATAGTCGAAATGGCTGAAGCCGTCGGGGTATTTGGCCGGCTCGCCGTACACCGTGAGGGACGTTTGTGGCGCCGCGATCACGGCGGTGCCTGTCATGAACAGGACCAGGGTGATGCTGAACAGTTTTGGAAAAGCCAGTCGCATTATCAGCCTTGAGCGCGGATGAACATGAAAGGGAGAGCGGTACGTTAACGGCTTAAGCGTCGTCAGTCATCACATGCACAACGGCCCACCAAATGGCGGGCCGTTGTTTACAGCATCAGCACGGACCGATCAGTCCTGGCGGCTGGTGACTTCCAGCAGGTGATAACCGAACTGGGTTTTCACCGGGCCTTGTACGGTATTGACCGGGGCGCTGAAGACGACGCTGTCGAATTCCTTGACCATCTGGCCTGGGCCGAACGAACCCAGGTCACCGCCTTGACGGCTGGACGGGCAGCTGGAGTTGGCTTTGGCGACTTCGGCGAAATCAGCGCCGCCTTCGATCTGGGCCTTGAGTTCGTTGCACTTGTCTTCAGTGGAAACGAGGATGTGGCGGGCGGTGGCTTTGGCCATGGAAAATAACTCCTTAAGTGAAAAACGGTGAGCCTACCGGATTCAGGCGGTTATTTCCCGGCAAAGTTCCACCGGCGTGCCTGAGCGGCTGAAGAACGGCCTGGCCTGCGGGTTTCAGGCCAAAACGATGTAGTCGTTCTGCTGGACGATGGGGGCGTGCGGGCCCTTGACCAGATGGATGTAGCGGCCGTCCACCAGGTCGATGGGCAGACAATCGTCGATATCCATGACCGCGTCGGTGTGGGCCTGGGACCAGTGGCGCAACAGGTGCTGCTTGCCCTTGCTCATGGCTTCGCGTTTGTCGCGCGCGACCAGCAACAGGTAGTGATGGGCCTCGCCAAAACTGTTGGCCTCATAGCCGCCGAGGTTGATGAAATACAAGTGCGGCGCATCACCGTGCGGCGCCAGTTGGCTGAATTGGACCTGCCAGCCGTCGACACCCTCGACCGCCATCCACGAATCGATATGCACGCCCTTGGGGCTGCCAAACCAGGCGTCGCGCAATTGCGGGTAGGTGGCCTGCAGGGTATCCGCCACGGCAAACGCCACATCGTGTACTTCGATCCGGGCCCTGGGGTGCTTGCCCCCGAGCATGACAACAAACAGCATTGCGAGTGATTCCTGGCGATTGATCAAAGGCCAACCATACTGCGATTGAACCCTTTTGTCCGGTCAATGCCACACTGTTAATTCGCCAACTCATCAGGAGGTTGTCATGCGTACTATCGATCTGGCCGGCGTTCCCGTCCCTGTCATTGGCCAGGGCACCTGGCGCATGGGTGAAGACCCGGACCGGCACCGCGCCGAAGTGGGCGCCTTGCAACTGGGCATCGACGAGGGCCTGACCCTGATCGATACCGCTGAAATGTATGGCGAAGGCGGTGCGGAAAAGGTGGTCGGCGAGGCCATCCAGGGCAGGCGCGACCAGGTATTTTTGGTGAGCAAAGTCTATCCGCACAATGCCAGCCGCACCGGCGTGCCCCGTGCGTGCGAAGCGAGCCTTCAGCGCCTGGGCACCGACTACATCGATCTGTACCTGCTGCACTGGCGCGGCCAATACCCTCTTGAAGAAACCGTCGAGGCGTTCGAGCGTTTGCGCGAAGCGGGCAAGATCGGCCGTTGGGGTGTTTCCAATTTTGATGTGGCAGACCTGCAGGAACTGGCATCCCCCGTGTGTGCAACCAACCAGGTGCTCTACAACATTGAAGAGCGTGGTATTGAATTCGACCTGCTGCCGTGGTGGCAACAGCACCATTTGCCACTGATGGCTTACTGTCCTGTTGCCCAGGGCGGTGCGCTGTTGGCCAGCCAGACGCTCAAGGAGATTGCCCGTCGTCATGAGGCCACTCCCGCGCAAGTCGCTCTCGCCTGGGTCTTGCGTCAAGACGGCGTAATCGCCATCCCCAAGGCGGTCACTCCCGAACACATACGGCAGAACGCCGCCGCTGTGAAGCTGGTGTTGGACGAGCATGACCTGGACGCGATTGATCGCGTGTTCGGCGCGCCCAAGCGCAAGCATCCGCTGGCGATGGTGTAGTGCCGGCAGGAACGGTGCCTTCCCTGGACCGTTCCCGCCTACGCCGCGGTTAGCCGGCCACAGGGCTGCGCCAGTCATCCGAGCCGGACGTGCCGGCTACTTCATGGGTCCAGACGATCTTGCGATAGCTGAAATACACGTCCTCCAGGTGGGTGAAATGGGCGTTGTCCGGGTCCTGGCAATTGGGCATGCGCGACTGGATGTCCACAATCGTCGCGCCTTCCAGTTCAACGGTGAAGTAGTGCTCCTGGGTGCCTGCCGAAGAGGTACGAAACCATTCCAGCCGGCACGACACTTCTTCCCCCGAGGTCAGTGCACTGAATAGCAGGGGCGAGGACTTGTCGAAGACCTTGCTCACCATCAGCGGTTTATGCACACGCTGGCCGGTCGGCTGGCCCGATTGCGGATCCCGGGGAATGATCACCTGATGCGCGAACGCCTGCACCAGGATCTGATCTTCATGGCCTTCCTGATAAATGTTTCCTACCGAGTCCTGGGTAAATGTACCTGCGGTGATCAAGCCTTGTTTGACACCGGTGATGGAGAGGTACGCGGGTGTTGGCATGACGGGTTTCCTTGTCTGGTTAAGTAGGTACTCCCGAACAGCAAAGTTGCCGGGCGGGTAAATGCCTATAACAAAAAGCGTGCCTGAAAGTGCGTACCCCAATGAAATAAAGGCGATGCCGTTGGAAAAATTTAATACGCCAGGGAGTTATGAATTTTTTAGTAATTAAAGTTGCACACAACTGCGCAGTTAATTGCTCGTGATGATGAGTGAGTCATTAAACGCAGGTGCGGGTAACTGAAGGGTTTTCTCGCTTATTAAGTGCGCAATTCATTGCGCAGGCCTTGATTTCAAGGCGTTGTAGGAAATTCCTTAAGTCCCGCCCTGCGGCTTGCTGGTTGTTTTTAAGGTGGCTAAGGTTTGTTCACTTCGTAGCGTGTTGAACGCGGGGTTAGCGGCACTCTGATCCGTATTTCTCGGTATCTGGTTTGCCTATTCAGCCTTATTAGTTGTGTGCGGCCAAAAAATGGTTCATTCAGAAAAGCTTTGCGCTTATTACCAGGAACTTGCACGAAGCCCTTGTTCGCCGGGGAATTTCGCCGGCAACGACGTGCGTTTTTCGAGTGAGTTTGAAACCGTGGAAACCGAGGTCGCCAAGACACACTCGATACATGGTGCGAGCCTGCCGGATTGGCAGCAGGTCTGCGAGCTCAGTGAGCGCGTGCTGCGTGAGCAATCCAAGGATCTGCGCGTCGCTGTATGGCTCACCTGGGCACTGCACCAGCGTGATTCATTTCCCGGACTGCTGGCCGGTCTCGTCTTGCTGGTTTATCTCTGTGAGCACCACTGGGCACAGGTGTATCCCGCCAAGCCACGCACCCGCGCTGCCGCGTTGGGTTGGCTGGTGGCGCGCCTCGACTCGCTCTTCTCGCACAACCTGTCTCTTGTCGACCAGTTGCCGTTGTTCCGGGCGCTGCATGAACACCTCGTGCGCCTTGATGAGTTGTTGAACGAGCATCTGGGCAGCGACGCCCCGTTGTTGTTGCCGAGCCGGCGTCAACTGGCGGAGCGCCTGGCGCGTGCCACCCAGGGCGGCGAGGAGCCGGCGGGCATCGCGGGTGTCATTGCCCAGGTCAGGCAGGCGAGCACGCAACTGTTCAAGCCTGAATCGCCCATCAACAACGAGAAGGATGCCCACAAAGCGCTGCGCGCCTTACAGGAACAGGCCCGAACGTTATGTAGCTGGTGGTTGCGCCACAATGCCACCGACCTGCGGGCCTTGCGTCTGGGGCGAACCCTGGCCTGGCTGAGCCTCGTCAACTATCCCGATGCCAACAGCGAGGGGGTGACGGCCTTGCGCCCGCTGGCTCCCGACAAGCTTAAGCGTTACCAGGATCGTCTCGGTCATGGCCATCACGCCGAGCTGTTGCTTGAGCTCGAGGCCAGCCTGGCGGGCGCATTGTTCTGGTTTGATGGCCTGCGCATGGTCTGGGAATGCCTTGAAGCCTTGCACGCAAGCCAGGCAATGACTGAGCTGGAAATGAGCTTCGCGCTGTTATTGCAACGTTTGCCGAACCTGCCTGAATTGCGCTTCGACGACGGTACGCCGTTTGCGGCCCCCGCGACTGGTGAATGGATCACGCTCCACGTGATTCGCCACCTGCACAAACCCGAGCCTTTCACGGCTGTCGCCGATGTCGGCAGCGAACCCTGGGAAGCCGCCTTGCAGGCGGCCATGCCGAGCCTGCGCCAGGAAGGGCTCAAGACTGCAGTGGGCGTGCTCAAGCAAGGTTTGCAGAGCGCATGCAGTGAACGCGCGCGCTTTCATTGGCGACTGGCGCTGGCCAGGTTGTGCATACGGGCGGGCAAGCCTGACCTGGGCAGGATTCAACTGGAACAGCTGGACCTCGAATTACAGCGCGCGGGCCTGGACCGCTGGGAGCCGGAACTGGCCCTGCACGTCGGCAGGCTTTTGTACCGCTGCTATGACCTGTTGCCGCAAAGCCACGCCGTGCGCGAAAGCAGGGAGGCGACGCACCGCCGGCTGTGCCATTTCGATCTGGAAACGGTACTCGAATAAAAATCATCAAAAGGAGTAACACCATGGCCAAAGACGGTTCGGTAGCACCCAAGGAACGTATCAATATCACCTTCAAACCCGCCGTTGGTGGTGCGCAGGAGGAAGTCGAGCTGCCCTTGAAACTGCTGGCGCTGGGGGATTTTTCACAACGCGAGGACCCACGCAAGCTTGAAGACCGCAAGCCTATCGGCATCGACAGGAACAGCTTCGACGAGGTGTTGGCCAAACAGGCCCTGAACTTGACATTGAGCGTGCCCAATCGCCTGCAGGAAGACGCTGACGTCGACGATCTGGCGATCCAGGTGCGGATCAACTCGATGAAGGATTTCAACCCCGCCAACCTGGTCGAGCAAGTACCTCAGCTGCAAAAGCTGATGGTGCTGCGAGAGGCATTGGTGGCGCTCAAGGGGCCGCTGGGCAACACCCCGAGCTTTCGCAAAGCCATTGAGCAGGCACTGGCCGATGACGACTCCCGTGCTCGGGTACTGGCCGAGTTGGGGCTGAGCAACGCTGATGCCGAACCTATTCAGTAAAAGGACACTGACACCATGACAACTCCCCAGCATGACCCGCAGCCCCTGCCAAAAGCCGCCGACGAGTGCAGCATTCTCGACAACATCATTGCCCAGACGCTACTGAGTGCCGATGACGAGGCGTACAGCATTGCCAAGCGCGGTGTGTCGGCGTTTATCGAGGAACTGGTCAAGCCCCACAACCGCGAAGAACCAGTCAAGAAACGGCTGGTCGATCGGATGATCGCCGAGATCGATGCCAAGCTCAGCCGGCAGATGGACGAGATTCTGCACCATCCGGATTTCCAGGCCCTGGAGGCGGCCTGGCGCGGGCTGCAACTGCTGGTCGAGCGCACCAACTTTCGTGAGAACATCAAGATAGAGCTGCTGAATGTCTCGCGGCAGGACCTGCTGGACGATTTCGAGGATTCCCCGGAAGTTACCCAGTCGGGGCTCTACAAGCACATCTACAGTGCGGAATACGGCCAGTTTGGCGGGCAGCCGGTAGGGGCGATCATCGCCAACTACTTCCTGTCGCCCAGCGCGCCTGATGTAAAGCTCATGCAATACGTGGCTGCTGTTGCCGGTATGGCTCACGCCCCTTTCATTGCGGCGGCCGGGCCAGGTTTCTTTGGTCTGGAAAGCTTTACCGGCCTGCCTGACCTCAAGGATCTGCGGGATCATTTCGAAGGCCCTCAGTTTGCCAAGTGGCAGAGTTTTCGCCAGAGCGAAGATGCGCGCTACATCGGCCTCACGGTCCCGCGCTTTTTGCTGCGCACGCCGTACGACCCCCTCGAATGCCCGGTCAAGACCTTTGCCTACCAGGAGACTGTGGTCAACAGCCACGAACACTACCTGTGGGGCAATACGGCCTACGCCTTCGCTACACGCCTGACCGACAGCTTCGCGCGTTTTCGCTGGTGTCCCAACATCATCGGCCCCCAGAGTGGGGGAGCGGTCGAGGACCTGCCGTTGCATCACTTCCAGAGCATGGGCGAGATTGAAACCAAGATTCCTACCGAGGTACTGGTTTCGGACCGGCGCGAATATGAGTTGGCGCAGGAAGGGTTCATCGCCCTGACCATGCGCAAGGGCAGTGACAACGCGGCCTTCTTTTCCGCCAGCTCCGTGCAGAAACCCAAGACGTTCGGCATCAGCGAGGAGGGCAAGGCAGCCGAACTGAACTACCGGCTGGGTACCCAGTTGCCTTACATGATGGTGGTCAATCGCCTGGCTCACTACCTCAAGGTTCTGCAGCGTGAACAATTGGGCTCGTGGAAGGAACGGACCGACCTGGAGTTGGAACTCAACAAGTGGATTCGCCAGTACGTGGCGGATCAGGAGAATCCCAGTGCGCAAGTGCGCGGGCGGCGTCCACTGCGCGCAGCGCGCATTGTCGTCAGCGATGTCGAGGGGGACCCGGGCTGGTACCGCGTCAGCTTGAGCGTACGCCCGCATTTCAAGTACATGGGGGCGGACTTCACCTTGTCCCTGGTCGGCAAGCTCGATAAAGAATGAGTCGAAGCCAGGGAATGCGCCACTGCAGAAGCCTCTTCGAGCGCCTTGAGCCCGACGCCTGCGCCAGTGTGTGCCGCGTGACGTCCGTCGCGGCGCATTTGACGAAAATGCTCAGCACCCGCGCAGGCAGCGTCCAGACATTGCCGGATTACGGCTTGCCTGATCTCAATGATATGCGGCTCAGCCTGCACGAATCCCTGACGCAGTCGCGGCTGCTGATCGAGCGCTTCATCCAGGCCTACGAACCTCGGCTGGTGAATGTACGCGTCAGGGTGCTGCCCCGCGTGCACGAAACGTTGGCATTGGCATTTGCCATTGACGCCGGACTGCTCATTGACGGTGGCACCCAATCTGTCGTGTTCCATGCGCGCCTGGCGGATGCAGGGCAAGTGGAGGTCTGCGCAGATGGCCTTTAACCGTTATTTTCAAAGCGAGCTCAGTGCCCTGCGGCAACTCGGGCGGCGCTTTTCCGAGCGCAACCCGGCCCTGGCACCGTTTCTCGCCGAGGCCGGTCAGGACCCGGATGTGGAGCGTTTGCTGGAGGGCTTTGCATTCCTGACCGCGCGCCTGCGTCAGAAGCTGGATGACGAGCTGCCTGAGCTGACGCATTCCTTGATGCATCTGTTATGGCCCAACTACATGCGGCCGATGCCTGCTATGAGCATCCTGCAATTTGACCCGTTGAAGTGCGCCGGCCCCAGTATTCGAGTGGCACGGGATACCGCCGTGGAAAGCCTGCCCATCAAAGGCGAACGTTGCCGTTTCAAAACCTGCTATGCCATCGACGTCATGCCGTTGCAACTGCGTAGCCTGGACTATACCTGCCAGGGCGCAGTGGACTGGTTGGACCTGCGCCTGACCATGAGCGCAGCGGGCAATTTCAGTGCGTTGACATTCGATTCGTTGCGCCTGCACCTGGCCGGAGACCGCTCTGTCAGCCAAGGCCTGTACCTGGGCCTGTTGCGCCATCTGCACAGCATTGAGTTGCAACTGTTGGACCAGGACGGTTCGCCGGTCAACGGAATCGATGATCAGCCTGCCACGCTAAGGCTCAGCGCCGGCCAGGTCCGGCCGGTGGGTTTCGCAGAGGAACACGCACTGATTCCCTACCCGCAAAACACCTTTTGCGGTTATCGCCACTTGCAGGAATATTTCACGTTTCCCGAGAAGTACTTGTTTGTCGATATCGAAGGCTTGGCTGCCCTCCATCGGTTTCCCCAGGAGGTGCTCAAGCAGGCGCACGGCATGCTGTTGCGCTTCGAGCTACGCGGCCAGGGCCGTGCGCTTGGGCGGCCCACCCTGGACAACGTGAAGCTGTACTGCACGCCGATCGTCAACCTGTTCAATCACGATGCGATACCCATTCGGCTGGACGGAAAACAGGACGAATACCTCCTGCTGCCCGGGGAATACTCCCCGGCAAATGCCGGTGTGTTTTCGGTTGATCGTGTTACAGGATGGCGCCCCGGTGGCCTGGGGCATCAGACGTACGTGCCCTTTGAGTCGTTCGAGCATGACGGCGACCTGCAGACTACGGGCGCGCGCCCCAGCTTCAGCATTCGTCAACGGCCTTCGGTACAGCATGATGGGCTGGCTACCTGGATAAGGTTTGATGGTCGCCGCGAGCAGGGCCCGGAAACCCTGTCAATCGAGCTGACGTGCACCAATGCCGGCCTGCCGCGACAGTTACGGGCCGGTGAAATCAACCAGCCCGGCGAGCACGCCCCGGAGTCGTTGACGTTTGGCAATATCTGCGCGCCGACCGCGAGTTTTGCGCCGCCGCTGGACCAGGACTATCTCTGGAAGCTGATCAGCAACATGTCGCTCAACTATCTGTCGTTGACCGATATCAACGCGCTGAGGGTGATTCTCGAAACCTACGATCTGCCGCGCTATCACGATCGACAGGCGCTGAACATCAGCCGGAAAAAGTTGGGGGCGCTGCGCTCGATCCAGCATGAAGCGGTTGACCGTTTACACCGTGGCCTGCCGATTCGCGGATTGCGGGTGGACCTGACCGTGGACCCTCTGGGGTTTGCCGGCCAGGGCGATCTGTTTGTGTTCGCTTCGGTTCTCAATCAGTTCTTTGCGCTGTACGCCAGCCTCAATTCCTATCACGAGTTGCGAGTTATCAGCACACAAGGAGACGTGTACCTATGGCCGTTCCAGATGGGTCAGCAACCCCTGCTTTGACTCGGCTTTGCCGTGGCATCCGCGAATACACGCTGTTCCAGGCGGTGGTGCAGGTGGTCGCACGCTTGCGCCAAGCCCATCCACGGCTGGATGAGGAGGCGCTGTACGACCTGCTGGAGTTCCAGGCCAATCCGGGCCTGGGGTTTGCGGGGCACGATATTGACCGCGTGGAGTTTTTCATGGACCACGAGACGTTGCGGGCGCGCCTGCGCATCAATGTGCTGGGGTTGTTCGGCGCCGGTTCACCATTGCCCGCGTTTTACGCTGAGCAGGCATTGGCGGAACGCGCGGGTGGTAATCCCACGCGGGATTTCCTCGACATGTTCCACCACCGATTGCACCGCCTGATGTTACCGATCTGGCGCAAGTACCGTTACCCGGCCTGTTTCCTACAGGGCGCCAGTGATGGGTTTTCGCAGCAGATGTTTGCGCTGATCGGCCTCGGCAGCCACGCGCTAAGGGGTGCCTCGCGTCTCGATTGCAAGCGCTTGCTGCCTTACCTCGGGCTTCTGAGCCTGCGAACGCACTCGGCTGCGCTGATCGAGACCGTCCTGCGGTATTACTTCAAACATGCCTCGGTGTTCATCGAACAGTGGGTCGCGCGCACGGTGGACGTTGCGCCGTCGCAGTGCAATGACTTGGGCCGCGCCAACTGTGGGCTTGGCCAGGACCTGATGCTGGGGCGCCGGATCGCCGACCGCAGCGGCAAGTTCAGGGTGCATATCACCGCGTTGGGTTGGCAGCGCTTTCACGATTTTCTCCCCACGGGAACGGCGTATGCCCCGGCGTGTTCGCTGGTGCGTCTGACCGCGCCGGACGCGCTGCAATTTGACCTGCGCCTGGTGCTGGCGCCCGGCGAAATCCGGGCGCTGCACATCGGCGCTGACAATGTGTGCCGCCTGGGTTGGACCAGTTGGCTGGAGCATGAACGAGCCGAGGGTGCGATCACACTCGCCGGGCATTTTCATTAAGGATCGATGAGCATGATTAATGTGGACCTGCAACAACTGATCCGCACGTTGACGGACCAGACCCGCCGTGACCTGACGCGTGCCGCCGAGCGCTGCATGACGAGAGGCGGCCATGAAGTGTTAGTGGAGGATCTGCTCCTGGCCTTGCTCGAGCATCCCGCCGGGCTGATGGCCAAGGCGTTGTCCGATGCCGGCGTTGCCGTGGGCGAACTGCAGGCGGCCTTGCAGCCCAGGAGTGAGCAGAGTGCTACACGCAACCCGGTATTCGCCCAGGCCTTGGTGCTGTGGTTACAACAGGCGCTGGTCATTGCTCACGCGCAATTGGGTCAACGTTTCGTCGATCACGGCGCGCTGTTGCTGGCACTTTTACAGCACCCGCTGGAACATGCGGGCAGCGGGTATTACGCCGTGCTCAGCCGCCTGGACACAAGCAGGCTGCAGGATTTCCTGAAAAGCCGGCCCTGCGAGAATCAGCCGATTGCCAACGAGTCGCTGTTGCAGCGCTTTACCCAGGACCTCACCCGGCAGGCTCGTGAGGGCCGGATAGACCCCGTGCTGTGTCGTGAGCGTGAAATACGCCAGTTGATCGATATTCTGCTGCGGCGGCGCAAGAACAACCCGATTCTGGTGGGGGAGGCCGGGGTGGGGAAAACGGCGATCGTCGAAGGCCTTGCGTTGCAGATCGTCGCTTTGCAAGTGCCCGAGGCCCTTAAAGCAGTGCGCGTGCTGGTCCTCGATATGGGCCTGCTGCAAGCGGGGGCCGGCCTCAAGGGCGAGTTCGAGCGGCGTCTCAAAGGGGTAATCGATGAAGTGAACGCATCACCGCAGCCGGTGATCCTGTTTATCGACGAAGCCCATACCCTGGTTGGCGCCGGCGGCCAGCCGGGAGGCCTGGACGCGGCCAACCTGCTCAAGCCGGCGCTGGCTCGCGGCGCACTGCGTACGATTGCCGCCACCACCTGGTCGGAGTACAAGCGCTACATCGAAAAGGACCCGGCCCTGGCGCGGCGCTTCCAGCCGGTACTGGTCGAGGAACCCGGTGTCGAGCAGGCGGTAACGATTCTGCGGGGACTGGTGCCTGTCTATGAAGCGAGTCATGGCGTGTATGTGCGTGATGATGCAGTGGTGGCGGCCGCTCGCATGAGCGCACGCTATCTTGCAGGCCGACAGCTGCCGGACAAGGCAGTGGACGTGCTGGACACCGCCTGTGCCAGTGTTCGCGCGCGTCAGGCCATGCCGCCACAGGCATTGCAGGCGGTACGCGCCGAACTGATCGAGGGTCAGCGGCAGGCGCGGGCGCTGGGTCGAGACGCCGAACTCGGTTTGCCGGTGGACACACAGGCCTTGCAGGCGTTGAAGCTGCGCCTGGAAACCCTCGAGCACGAGGGCCTGGCACTTGAGCGGCGCTGGCTTGAGCTGGGTGAGCAACCGTTGGCCAAACCTGAGGTGTGCCCGCGTGGCATAGCGCACGTCATCAGCGCGTGGACCGGTATTCCCACTGAGCAGCTGGCCTTCGAACCCAATGAAAAAGTCCTGGGTTTTGCCGAGGCTTTGCGCGCGCGCGTGCTTGGGCAGGAACACGCCGTCCAGGCCCTGGATCGTGCCTTGCGTGCGGTCGCCGCCGGGATCGACAAGGTCGATGCGCCTGTAGGGGTGTTTCTGCTGGTGGGGCCAAGCGGCGTCGGCAAGACCGAAACGGCGCTGGCGCTGGCCGATCTCCTGTACGGCGGTGAGCAGTTCGTCACCACGATCAATATGTCGGAATACCAGGAGAAGCACGCGCTTTCCCGACTGATCGGCGCGCCACCGGGTTATGTCGGTTATGGCGAGGGCGGCGTATTGACCGAAGCCGTACGCCAGCGTCCCTATTCGGTGGTGCTGCTCGACGAGGTGGAGAAAGCCGATCCGCAGGTTTTGAACCTGTTTTACCAGGTCTTCGACAAAGGCCGTGCCAATGATGGCGAAGGGCGGGAAATCGACTTTCGCAATACCGTGCTGCTGATGACGTCCAACCTGGCAAGCGACTGTATCAACGCGCTCTGCGCAGACGGTCAACGACCTGATCCCCAGGTGCTGCAAGACGCGATTTACCCGGTACTGCGTGCCCACTTCAAGCCCGCCTTGCTCGCCCGCATGCGTGTCGTACCGTATTACCCGATTGGGGAAAAGGTGCTGCACGAGGTGGCCGCACTCAAACTGGCGAGCCTTGGCCAGCGGCTGCAGCAACGCCAACTGGCGTTCACCTGGTCGCCGGGATTGGTTGCGCACATGACCGAGCGTTGCGCTGACGGTGACAGCGGTGCGCGGTACATCGACCAGTGGATCGAGCGGCATTTATTGCCGCAGATGGTGGATGGCCTGCTCGGCGCCATGGCCGCGGACGCACCGCTTGCCTCGGTGCATGCCCGATTGGATGGCAACGGCCAGCCCGTCTGTGAGTTCAGCCAATGACCGAAAAAAGCCTTGAGCAACTGCCTGATCCGCTTGCCCATGCCAGCGCCATGCTCGACTGGTTCACACGAATCGGCCTGGACACTGACGTCGCTTCATTGCCCGGTGTGTGCGTTTCGGCTGCGGCCCACATGAGCGGCTGTGAACTGAGCCAGTTGTACCGGCTCGATGAAGAAACCGGCCGGCTCGATCTGATCGCCCAGCACCTGAGCGCGACACCCTCGCTGGTGGTTGCGGCTGCAGCTATCGATCTGCGGCAGGTGCCGTTGCTGCGCGACACCGTGAACCAGGGCGTTGCCGTCCATGTGAATGACGGGCAGGACAGCCCCTACGACACGACTTTCTTGCCAGTGCTCGCGTCACCCTGGCGCGCCCTGTTGAGTGTGCCGCTGTTCAACCGCCTCAATGCAGTCACGGGCGTGCTGCTATGCGCCGCTCAACGCCCGGCGCGGTTACAGGGGTACGCGTGCTCGCTGGGCCGGTTCGGCAGCTTCGCCTTGCACCAATTGGCCCTGTTGCGCAGCCTGCGGTGGGTGCCGGCTGTTGCACCGCAAGGGCCCGAAAAGTCGCTGGTCGACACTTATGGCCTGATTGGCGGCAGCACAGCAATGGCGCAGACCTGCCAATTGATCGGCAAGGTGCTGCATACCCCTTATACCGTCCTGCTGCGGGGCGAAACCGGCACCGGCAAGGAAGTGGTGGCTCGGGCCATCCACCTGGCAGGGCCGCGCGCGGCCAAGGCATTTGTGGTGCAGAACTGCGCAGCGTTCCCGGAAGGCTTGCTGGAGAGTGAGCTGTTCGGCTACCGAAAAGGCGCGTTCACCGGTGCCGAGCGCAACTATGCCGGGCTGTTCGACGCCGCGCATGGCGGCACGTTACTGCTGGATGAAATCGGCGACATGCCGCTGTCCCTGCAAGCAAAGCTATTGCGGGTATTGCAGGAAGGCGAGGTTCGCCCATTGGGCGCCAGTGCCGCGCACAAGGTTGATGTGCGCATCATCGCGGCCACCCACCGCGATCTGGCGGCCATGGTCGCTGCAGGCAGCTTTCGCGAAGACCTTTATTACCGGCTTGCCCAGTTCCCCATCCAGTTGCCGGCCTTGCGTGAGCGGGATGGAGATGTGCTGCAACTGGCACGGCATTTCGCCGCCAAAGCGTGCGCAAGCCTGGGGAGGACGCCTGTGCAGTGGTCCAATATCGCCCTTGATCAACTGTCGAGTCATCCCTTTCCCGGCAACGTGCGTGAACTCAAGTGCCTGGTGGAGCGAGCCGTGCTGTTGTGTGACGACAACGTGATTCTGCCGGTGCACCTGTCGCTGCCCCAGGCGGTGGCCAGCGCCGTTGATGATGTAACGCTGCGCCAGCGTATGGAGCGGGTAGAGCGGGTGTTCCTGCTCGATTGCCTGCACAAGAATCGTGGCAACCGAACCCGGACCGCACGGGAACTGGGGGTTGCACGGCGCACGCTGCTGTACCGGCTTGCGCGCTTGAACATTGCCTGCGGCGATGCCGGCGTGCCTATTCAACGAGGAGAAACCTGATGCTTGATCGTCCCCGACACCTCGTCGTGCTTGTGCTGTGTCTGCTCGGCGGTTGTAACGCCAACTATGTATTCGATGACGCCCAATACCGGCCTTTGGGTGAGCCTCAGGCGGTCATCCGTGGCCGCTGAACAGAGGAGGGAGCCTGACCATGCAACTCGTATTTGAAGTCAGTGAGGCCGCAGGCGCCGGTTCGGCGTCCACGGTGCGCAAGGTTTTTGACGGCGTCGGCGGCGTGATTGGCCGTGGCTCCGGCTGTAACTGGGTAATCCACGATCCCAGTCGCTTGCTCTCCAGCCACCATGCTCTGGTGGGGTGCCGGGAAGGACGTTACTTTCTCACCGATATCAGCAGCAACGGTATCGGCATGCCAGGCAGTGGCGAACGACTGCGCAAGGGGCAGGCGCGCTTGATCGAAGATGGCGATGTTTTCGAACTGGGGATGTTGTCGGTACGCGCGCGGTTGATGGAACCTGCTCAACCCTTCGACGAGCAGTCGATCAGTACGGGGACACCGATTCCCGATGACGCGTTCCTGGGGCTGGACCCGTTGCAGGCGCTGGACCTCGAGCACCAGCGGCATAATGCCTCGGATGAGCTGGCGGCGTTGAGTACAGGTGTTGGCGAACTCGGCGCGTGGGCTGATCGGTATGCCGCAGACCGTGAACATGTCGCGATACCGCGCCGGGTCGAGCCCGTCAGAGAGATGCCGGCGGTTGAGCCGGTCGCGATGGCAACCTCGCCCGACGAGGTATTCTGGATCGCGTTCGCAGCCGCGCTTGGGCTGGACCTGGGCAGGCTTGACAGCGCTGCCCGAGAAGCGCTGGCAATCAAGGTGGCGCGCTTGTTTCGGCTGGAGGTAGAACGCCTGCAAAGCAGCCTGCGCACCTGTGAGCAATTGCAGGGCGAACTGGCAACGCTGCCTGCCGACGCGTTGCGCACCGCCCACAACCCCTTGCGCAGTTGTATCGATACCGACGCAGCGTTAACCGCGATATTGGACATGGCGCAAGTGGCCCCGTTGTCTGGCGAACAGGCGATCGCCCAGGCGCACCGGGCGCTGCAAGTGCATCAGGTCGCGTTGCTGAGTGCCTGTCGAAGTGCGTTGCGTAACGCTCGGGCCGCTTTTGCTCCAGGCCATTTACTGGCATGCGCCGAATTTCAGGAAGCAGCCCCCCGATGGAGTTCCGACGGCGCGCGCTGGCGGGCATACCTGCGTCACTACCGGCGCCTGGTGGCGGATGGGCAGTTCGACGAGCGACCGCTGGGCAGCGACTTCGCCAGGGCCTATGAGGAACAGGTGCGCCTGATCTCAACCCTGCACAACGATTATCCAGGATGACGTTCATGTATCGAGCCGCGCTCACATCGTTGTCGCTCATGCTCGGCCTGTTGGCTGGCTGCAGCGCTCTATCGCCGTTCTCGACGTTGACCAAACTGGACCTGGTACTGAGCGCCAATGAGCGCGTCAACCCGGATCTTCAGGGTCGACCCTCGCCGGTCGTGCTGCAGTTGATTGAACTGCGCCATGGCGTTGCCTTTGAGAATGCCGACTTCTTCAGCCTGTATGACAACGCCGAGCAGGTTTTGCCGAAGGACTGGGTGAGCAGTGAGGAAGTTGAACTGCGCCCGGGCGATAGACAGGCACTCAAGTTGAGGGTCGAGCCAAACAGTCATTTTGTCGGCGTTCTGGCGGCCTATCGCGACTTGCCGCACGTTCAGTGGCGACTGCTCGTTCCGCTCACCGCCCGGCAATTGAACCGTGCCGAGCTGGTGCTGGACCAGGACGGAATCCGGCTTGCCGACCCGCGTTCCGACAAGGAGGTGCAGTGATATGCACGCACATAAAGTCATATGGCAGGAAGGCATGCTGTTGCGGCCACAGCACTTGCAGCACAACGACCGGCATTACCAGCAACAGCTCAACCAGACGCGTCTGCTGGGCCCTGATGCCTGGGGATTCCTCACGCTGGAGTTCGATGTGCAGTACCTCAACCTGGGCAAGCTGGTGGTCACTCAAGCCAGCGGTGTGTTGCCGGACGGCACTCTGTTCGACCACGGTACCGCCATGGAACCGCTGGTATTACAGGTGCCCGCCAATGCCGGGGAACAGGCCGTTTACCTGGCGCTGTTACTGGCGACCGACAATCAGATTGAAGCCCGTCAACCGGAGCAGGGCGATGTCCTGGCGCGCTACCTCAGCTGTGAAGTGGAGGTGGGCG
The DNA here is from genome assembly GCF_900005715.1 of Pseudomonas sp. 34 E 7. Classification (NCBI taxonomy): domain Bacteria; kingdom Pseudomonadati; phylum Pseudomonadota; class Gammaproteobacteria; order Pseudomonadales; family Pseudomonadaceae; genus Pseudomonas; species Pseudomonas sp. 34 E 7. The sequence goes on along the minus strand of NZ_CVTX01000148.1, from coordinate 56,342 downwards.
ACTCGAATGCCGGGACCGGCTCGCGTTGCCTGATTCATTGCGCGCGGCCTGATCTGCGTCTCCTGCTGGGTGAGCGGCAGCGGGAACAGGGTTACGTCACACTCAAGGTCGCACAGGTGCTGGAGTCTACCGACGCGGGGGGCGTGCGCCTGGACGCGGAGTTCGTGCCTACGTTCATGTTTATGCAGGACCGCGGGTATGTCGCTTCTTGTCTCAAGGAGGTGATCGGCTTGCTTGCGTCGCGAGGCGATGCCATCGCCGCGCGGATCAGGGGGGAGAGCACCGCCGCCGGCACTCAGGTGGGCGATTTTCTGATGCTGCAAGTCATCAATCGTACCGAGCTTGCGCTGCGTCACTGCTTGAGCCAGGCCCGGGTTCGCCCTGAGGCGGTGTTCAGTGCACTGCTCGCGCTGCTCGGCGAGTTATCAACGTTCGCCAGCGATAGCAGGCGCGCTGAGCTGGACGTGCATTACCGGCACGCCGACCAGGGGGCAAGCTTCCGTGGGCTGATGGAAGCAGTGCGTGGCGTGCTGTCGGTCGTGCTGGAACAACACTCTATCGAGTTGACGTTGCAACAGCGTCAGTACGGCGTACTGGTTTGCCCGGTAAGCGACTTGAAATTGCTGGGCACTGCGACGTTCATCCTGGCGGCCTCCGCGCAGTCTGATTCGGAGCAATTACGCCAACGCCTGCCAGCGCATCTGAAAATCGGCCCCGTTGAGCGCATACGCGAGCTGGTCAACCTCCATCTGGCGGGGATCAAGGTCAAGCCACTGCCCGTAGCGCCGCGCCAGATTCCGTTTCATGCCGGCAAGACGTATTTCATGCTGGACATGAGTGCCCGCGACATCGCACAGCTGCAGCAGTCGGGTGGGTTCGCCTTCCACGTGGGGGGCGAGTTCTCCGGGCTTGAGTTGACCTTCTGGGCCATCAGGAATTGAACGCTATGGACAGTGAATATTCGCAGGATGAAAAGACCGTCTTGCTCGACCGCGACGGCCTTGGGCCCGCACAAGGGCCGCTCACGCAGTTCCCTTCGCCGCCACGCTACGAACAGTTACAGGATCGGATGATCTATGCGAGCCAGGCATTGGACGCACACAGCTTCACGACAACGCTCAACCCGTTGGTGGTCGCGGCTTGGGAGGTATTGTCGCAAGTGGTCCGGCTCAAGGGCTGCTCCGGTCGTGAAAACCTCGTCACGATCAACGATCGATTGTCATCGGCGGTGACTCAATTCGAAACCCGTGCCCTGCAGGGAGGCGTTGAAAACGCTCAGGTCATGTCTGCGCGCTACGTGTTGTGCAGCCTGATTGACGAAGCCGTCGTCACCACGGCGTGGGGCGCTCGAAGCGACTGGTCGAAGATGAGTCTGTTGAGCCGCTTTCACCACGAGACATTTGGCGGCGAGAAGGTCTTCCAGTTGCTTGAACGCCTGGCGCGTGACCCGATAAAAAACGTGGCGATGCTTGAGTTGGGGTACCTGTGCCTGTCCCTGGGGTTCGAAGGAAAGTTTCGCGTGATGGAGCGGGGGATGCTGCATCTGGAGGCCGTTCGCGATGGCCTGTATCGACAGATCCGGCAGGTGCGTGGCAACCCGTCGTCGGCGCCGGTCTTGCCGACCGGGCAGAGACGCGCGCGAAGCAGGTGCATACGCGTCATCCCTGCCCGCTGGTGTGTTGCCTTCACGCTGTGCTGTTTGCTCGCGATGTACGCGGGCTTCTGCTGGGTGTTGGCGCGAGAAAGGGCGAACGCGCTGCAGCCTCTTCAACTTTCGGCGTCGGAGCCTACCCGGACGCCCTTGTAAAAAAACGCAGGGAGCAATGAATGAACGCATTTTTCAAGGGCGTGGGCGCCGTGCTGGGCAGAGTCTGGGTTTGGAGCCTGATACTGGTGCTTTGCTGCGCTGTGCTGGTGTGGTGTGTCGGGCCGCTGCTGGCTGTGGACGACCACCGGTTCTGGGAGGGCGCAACTGCCCGCTTGGTCACCATCAGCGTTGTGTTTCTGCTATGGGGGTTGGCGATGGTCATGGCGGATGGGCGACGCGCCGCCGCACGCGAAACGCCCGATTCGCCCGCGAGCCAACCTGCGCTGGCGGCGGTGGAGGAGGAGCGCAAGCACGTCCGTGGCCGTTTCAGGGAAGCGCTGCACCGGTTGAAAACCTCCCCTCGCTATGCAGAGCGTAATGCGCGCTGGCGCCATGACTTGCCCTGGTATTTGGTGATCGGTGAACCCCGCAGTGGCAAGACCCAGCTGTTGGAAGCAGCCGGGTTGCGGTCACCGCTCGATCAGATGGACACAGGGTCCACGGGCAGCAGCGCACAGTGTGACTGGTACTTTGCCGACGACGCTGTGCTCATCGACACGCCAGGGCGCTATCTGCTTCAACCCGACCGTTCGGTGGATGTCGCCGGCTGGACCACACTGTTGAACAGGCTGAAGTGGCGGCACCGAGTGCGTCCGCTCAACGGCGTAGTGGTGACGCTTTCGGCGGACAGTCTTCTGAGCGCTAACGAGCACGACCTGGAGCAGTTGGCACGCCACGTGCGTTCGCGCCTGCAGGAAATCCAGCAGGTGCTACATGTGGATGTACCCGTTTACCTGGTGTTGACCCAGGCTGATCGACTGTCGGGGTTCACCGAGTACTTCGACTCACCCTCGGCGGACGATGTCGACGCGGTGCTGGGCCAGCCGCTGGGGGCTGAGAAGGCGGGCAATGACATGACCCAGGTTCGCCAGGCGTTCGAGCAGTTGCTGCAACGTTTGCACACTGAATTGATCGAGCGATTGCACCAGGAACGCGATGTCGAGCGTCGCAGGCAGATGCTTGAGCTTCCCCGGCAGGCGGCGCGAATGTGCGAGCAGTTGTGCCTGTTCATCGAGTGGGTGTTCGGTGCCCATCGCTACCCGCGCAGCAACGGTTTACGCGGGTTCTACCTGACCTGTGCCAGTGACAGGCGCAGCTATTTCGTGCAGGGGCTGTTCAGCCGGGTGATTTTTGCCGAGGCGGATCTGGCCGCGTTGCAGAGCCGCGAGCGACAGCGCATCTGGCGGCGCAACGGCTTGCTGGGGAGTGCCGTTGCGCTGGTTCTGGCGTGTGCCGGTGGGCTGTGGATGCACAGTTACGCGATCAACCAGCAGCGTTTGGCTCAGATCGCTGCACTCAGCGCGCCCGTTGCTCCGGGTAGCGATGAAACCTTGACGACCCTGGCGCTGCTGGACGCGCGCTGGGCGGCAACCCGCCTATTTCCCCCCGCAGGCGACACTGCGCTGATTGAGCGTGCCGGCCTGTATCAAGGCGAGGTCAGCCGTCCATGGGTGACGCGCGCCTATGAGCAGGCGTTGCAGCAGCGACTGCTGGGCCGCACCGCGGCCCTGCTGGAAGAGCAGGTACGCGCCAGCCTCGGCGACAGGGAACGCCTGCTCGACAACCTGCGTGCGTACCTGATGCTCAATCTGCGCGAGCGGCGTGATACCGCGTGGCTGGCGCAGCATATGGCGAGCTTTTGGTCGCTGCGGTTTGCCGGTGATACGCCGGTACAGACGCGCCTGAATGAACATTGGGCGCGACTGCTCGAACAGCCGTTTTCAGCACCGCTCAATGACGAGTTGGTGGCCCAGGCGCGTGCCGCGCTGCGGGGAGAGTCATTGGCCGATGTGGTGTATAGGGTGCTGCGCGAACAATCGCGCGACCTGGAGCCGTTGCGCCTGGCCGAGGGCAAGGTATTTGCGGCCATCGAGCCCTCTGTTCCCGGTTTCTACACCAAAAGGTATGTGCAGTACTTCCAAACCCAGGGCCCTCGGCTGGTGAACGCCATCGCCCAGGATAATTGGGTACTGGGGGAAGGCACTGACTTGAGCGCCGAGGATTTGCAGCGTCTGATGACCGAACTGCAACAGCGCTACTTCAGCGAATACGCCCAGGCCTGGAGCGACGTCCTCGGGCGTGTCAGGCTGTTGCCAACCGACAGCCTTCGCGGGGATGCTGAACGGCTCGCGGGGCTGACCTCGGCGCAATCGCCGGTACTGCTGTTATTGCAGCAGCTTCGTGAGAACACCCGTTTACTGCCTGGCCTGGAGTTGCCGGCCACGGCGGCCCAGCCGGCAGGTGCGTCGGGCTCCATTGCCAAGGCGGCGTTGGCGCAGGGGCAGGCAAGCCTGGGCGACTCGGCGCGCCGGGCGTTGCAGCGGCGGTTTGAACCGCTGCATCAATTGCTGGACGAGCAGCAGAATCCCGGCGCCGAGCTGGCCCGGGGGTTGGGCCTGCTCGACCAATTGCACCTGCAATTGGCGGCGCTGAACCGTGAGGGTTCGCCTGAGCAGGCGGCTTTTTTACGGGCAAAGCGGCGCATGGACGGCCAGCAGGACGTGCTGGGTGACCTGCGTGAAGCGGCCGCCCGTCTGCCGCTTCCGCTGGCCGGGTGGTTCGAAGGGATTGCCGAAGAAACCTGGCGCCATGTGCTGGACCAGGCCTATGCCCACGTCAATCAGCACTACCAGAGCGAGGTGCAGGGTCTTTACGCCAGGACGATTCGCCAACGGTATCCGTTCACTGCCCACGCCACGAGTGATGTGGCCCTTGAGGATTTTCGCGAGTTTTTCAAACCCCAGGGTGTCCTGGCGCGTTTTTACGAAGCTTACCTGCGTCCTTTTGTCAGCGCCGATGGCACGCGCTACCGGTTACGCGGACTGGACGGGCAGGGTTTACCCCTCTCGCGCTCGCTGCTGGATCAATTGACGAAAGCCCAGCTTATCCGGCGTGGCTTCTTCACCGAGGAGCAGGGCGAGCTGGCCGTGCGTTTTACCCTGGCGCCCTACAGCCTGGATCAGTCGGTCAACCGCGCGACTTTGCGCTTGGGTGGACAGCAGCTGGAATACCGGCACGGCCCGATCATCCCCATGGCGTTCCGCTGGCCCATCGAAGCGGACAACGGTCGTGCCAGCCTCGTGCTGGAGCGAGGCGCCGAACTGCGGCCCCTGGGTATCGAGAAGAACACCGGCGCCTGGTCGTTGTTCCGGTTTTTCGACCTGCTGCACCGAGAGCCTGCCACCGGCGGCAACGCGCAGATCGTCAAGGCCGACCTGGCCGGGCTGCGCGCCCATTACCTGCTGGCGAGCCAGCGAACACCCAGCCCATTTGAAATGGACACGTGGCGCACCTTTCGCCTGCCGGAGCAACTGTGAGCCCCACATGGCGCAGTGCCGGGCGTACACAGCGCGGGCAATCACGGCCGCGTAATGAGGATGCCTTGCTCGATTGCCCGCAGCTGGGCTGTTGGGCCGTGGCGGACGGCATGGGCGGGCACCGGCACGGCGATGTCGCCAGCCAGTGGGTGATCGGCAGCCTGGCTGCGTTGCCCGCGCGGGGCAGTCTTGATCAGCGGGTCGATGCGGTCCGGCAGAGCTTGCAGGGTGTCAATCAGCGGCTGGCGAATGCGCGGCAGGCGCCAGGGGCATCCGGCAATGCCGTGACAGGCAGCACGGTGGTGACGCTATTGCTGGAGCACGGGCGTGCGGCGTGTGTGTGGGCGGGGGACAGCCGCTGTTATCTGTGGCGCGAGCAGACCCTGTACCAGCTGTCCCGGGATCATTCGCTGTTGCAGCGTCTTATGGACGAGCGTCGGCTGAGTGCAACCCAGGCTCGCGCTCACCCTGATGCCAGAGCCTTGACCCGTGCGGTTGGCGGGCACTCGCCCTTGCGCCTGGAGGTGCTGGAGCTCAGGACCCGCCCCGGCGATGTATTTTTACTGTGCAGCGATGGTCTCTACCAGGCCCTCAGCCATGCCCAACTGGGCCGGGCGTTGAGCGCCGGCGGGCCGCGACAGGTTGTGGACAGATTGTTCGCCAGCGCGCTGCACACTCCGGCGCGCGACGACCTGACCGCCGTGGTGGTGCAGTCATGAAGACAGGATCGACTCCGCTGTTGCTGGTCGGGCGCTACCACCTTGAGCACGTCTTGGGCCGGGGTGGAATGGGCGTGGTGTACCGCGCGCGCGATCTGTTGCAGGAGCAGTTCGGCGAACCTTGTTCAGGTGTGGCGCTCAAGCTGCTGGACGAGTCTTTATCGGCGTGCCCGGATGCCCATGTATTGCTGCACAGCGAGTTTGCGTTGTCTCGGCGCCTGCGCCACGAACATGTAGTGAGGATGTATTCGTTTGAGGTGGATACCTGCAGCCAGATCGCTTTTTTCACCATGGAGCTGCTGCATGGCATGACGCTTGACCGGTTGCTGCTGGAATGTCCCGACGGACTGCCTTGGTCCGAACTGCAACCGATTGCCCTGCAACTGCTGGATGCGTTGGCTTACGCCCATCAACACAACGTGCTGCATGGCGATATCAAACCGGCCAATGTCATCGTGGGAGAAGAGGGCGTGCGCCTGTTCGATTTCGGCCTGGGGCAGTCCATTGTGCAAACCACAGCGGACTTGCCGAGTGTGAGTCGCAGCCGGTTGAATGCCTGGACTCGCGCCTATGCAGCGCCTGAGTTACTCGCCGGTGGCGCATTGACGCCCGCGGCCGACCTGTATGGCGTGGCGTGTGTTCTGTATGAGCTGGCCCAGGGGCGTCGCCGTGACGATTACCCACCGGGCCACAGACTGTCACGGCCCAGGCAGTTGCCGCGGCGTTGCTGGCCGGCACTCCATACTGCGTTGGCGCCGGACCCGCAACGGCGGACCCTGACGGTGGCCGAATTGCGCGAGGCCATCGGTTGCAAGCGGCCTCGCTGGTACGGCTGGCCGCCGCGTCAGCCGCTCAAGTCATGCAGTTGGCAGTAGTCGGCCCAGCTCATGCCGGCCATCTGTGCGACTTCCTTATGCACCTCAAGGCGCTGGGCTTCGAAGGCTTGGCTGGAGTCGGTCGTCAGCTTGAGGGTCAGCTCCCAGGCGAACAAGCCTTCGCGCTCGGCCTGCGCCTCGAATGCTTCGTATAGACGCTCGGTACGATACTGCGCCACGCTTTCCCCCCTGGCTTGGGCGGCCAGAGGGTTGAGGCTGTCCAGCTCGGCGGCGACGTCCGGGTGTTCGCGCAGGAATCGGTCCAATGCGCGTTGATAGTTATCGCCAGGTGCTGACAACGCCAGGCCCTCAGTGAGAGGGATGGGTGTCGACGTCGGGCGCGTGCCTGCCGACGTGACGCCGAGCGCGCTTGCGCGACCTGCGCTGGATCCAGCGCTGCACCGGCGCCAATAAAAAGAACATCAGGTAGGCGACGAGCACCAACGCCAGGTCTATCCAGGTTTCCGCGACGGGCCCGGTGAACAGTTCGATGACATTCTTGATCACAAATAACAGCACCACACTGCACAACCACAACAGGATGGTGACGAACAGAGGACGCATGGGGCTGGACTGCTTATCGTGCATGGTAAAGCTCTCTCCTTTGTGCCTGCTTGCATACAGGCCGTATTCCCTGAGTAGACACCCGGCGTTAGCCAGGTTGTAACATCCTTCGACACACGGAAAGCTGCGGATGATACCGACTCAGGCAGGGTTAGGGAGCGGCACACGTCAGAAAGTTCGATTTTTTATGTGGGTATTTTCCTATGTCTCCGAGTTTTTCGCCGAAAGCGCCAGTGGCGATGGCAAAAAGCTTTCGCTCCGAGCATAAGGGCGTGTAGCGTTGACGCGTATTCCGGCGCTGATCTCCAGAACCCGTGAATACGGGCAGAGGGAGGCTCATGGCGCAAACGCTGTTCAAACTTTTCCTTACCCAGCGCCTGGCGGCCCTGGCCAGTATCGAGTCGTTGCGTGCGATTCGCGAGGGATTGTTGTGGATCCTGCCCTGCCTGCTGGTCTCCGCCGGTTTCCTTATCCTGTCCGAATGCGCCAGGATGCTCGGGTTCAGCCCTCAGACCGCCAGCTTCCTGGCAGGTCTGCATGACCGCATCAGCGCGGTCATCCCGCTGCTGGTCGCCGCCTCCATCGGTTACATGCTAGCCATTCAGCACCGCTTGCCACAGCTGCCGATCGCCTTCTTGTGCCTTACCCATGTGGTGGTGGCCACGTTTCTGTTGCGTGAATACCCTCGAGCGTCGGCCACCTTTCTGCTGTTCATTGCCATCGCTTCGCCGCTGATCAATGTGCCCGCCGTTGCCTGGCTGCACCGTTTTCGTTGGACACGCCTGGTCCATGAAGACCTGATCGGACACAACCTCAAAGGCACGATCAACATGGTGCTGCCCGGCGCGATCAGCGTGTTGGCATGGGTGGTGGTGCTGTCGTTGCTGCTGCAGATCCCCTACGTGGCGCAGTGGCAGGGGCCGCAGGTACTCAATGCGTTACAGGCGCCCTATGGCAGCGGTTTGTTCGTGACCTTGATGAACTCGCTGTTGTGGTTTTTCGGCATTCACGGTGTGTACGCCCTGCAGCCGCTGTTCGATGTGCTGGATCAGGCCGTGACGCTCAACGCTGCGGCGCTGGCTGCGGGGGAGCCGGTGCGGTACCTGCTCAACAGTGGCCTGTTGGGCAGCTTCGCGTTTATCGGCGGGTCGGGCAGCGCATTGTGCCTGCTCCTGGCAATTCTGCTGTTTTCCAGGAGCCGGTCCATGCGGTTGCTGGCGATGGCCAGCTTGCCGCTGTCGTTATTCAATGTCAGCGAAGTGCTGTTGTTCGGTTTGCCGATCATCCTCAACCCGCGGTTGTTCATCCCGTTTCTGTTGGTGCCGGCGTTGAACGCGATGGTGGCGTTGGCAGTGGTGCAATTGGGCTGGGTGTCGCCGGCAGTGACCAGCGTGCCGTTTACCGCGCCGGTGTTGCTCAATGCTTACCTCAGTACCCATGGCGACGTCGCCGCCGTGGTGCTGCAGATTGTGCTGACGGGCCTGGGCACGCTGGTGTATGCGCCTTATGTACGGGCGATTCATCGCCAGGCCAGTGAGGGCGGCACGGTGTACCTCAAGTCACTGGACATGACCTTTCGCGGCCTTGAGGAGAAAGGCCGGTTGCTGGAGTTCGACCCGATCCTGGCTTCCCATCGCACCCTGGCCCGCCAGGCCATTGAGCTGAGCCGCATCCAGCAGATCAGCGATTACGATTTCTACCTTGAGTTCCAGCCCCAAGTCTCCACCCGTACCGGCTTGTGCACCGGCTGCGAAGCCTTGATGCGGGCCCGGGACGCCCAGGGCACGGTGCATTCGCCCTGGGAGTTCCTGCAATGGCTGGCGCAGGCGCGGTTGATGCCCGACGTGGACGTGTGGGTGGCGTCCCAGGCCGTGCGCCAACATCAAAAGTGGAAGAAGGCCGGTTTTGAATTGCCCATCACCATTAATGTGTCCAGCTTCACGCTCAAGGACGCGGCCTATGGTGATCGCCTGGTGGAGATTCTCGCCCAGGCCCACGGCTGGGTGTCGGTGGAGATCACTGAAGACGCGCTGGTCAGCGATATCCAGGCCGCCCGTCAGACCATTGGCAAACTGCAGGCGTTGGGGGCCAAGGTGTATATCGATGATTTTGGCACCGGGTTTTCGGCGTTGAGTTACCTGCACCAGTTTCCGGTCGATTTCATCAAGATCGATCGCAGCTTCGTGGTCGCCCAGCACGATCCCAAGGGCGCGCAGGTACTGACGGGCATGCTGCGTTTCTGCGAGGCATTGAACCTGGGCGTGGTGGTCGAAGGGGTCGAGACCGCCGAGCAACTGGCGTTCCTGAATACGGGAGCCGAGTTGTTTATTCAGGGATGGTATTTCAGCAGGGCGTTGCCTGGGGATGAGGTGCCGCAGTTTGTGCGCGAGCGCGCCGCGTTGGCTTGATCAGGTGGGCAAGGCGCCCCGGTTGGAATGTGGGAGCGGGTGGGCTCCCACATTTTTACGCCATCTAGGCGGCCTCGTAGGCCCGATTGGTCTGTTCAATCTCCTCGACCAGCCCGTCGATCCCCTGCAGCCGGGCACGATTGTCATGATCCCATGGGTGAAAACCCGGTTTGAAATAGTGCAGCCATGGCCGCAGCATGCGGGGAAACACGCCCTTGGGGCCATACAGAAACTTGAGCATGCGCCAGCACCCCTTCACCAGCCCGCCCGACTTGCGGTCGGCAATCAGCAGGCGCACGTGGAAGTCGAACACCACCAGCCAAAAAAGCACCGTGGTGAACAGCATGGTGCCGGTGCGCAACAGGTAGCGCCCGGGCCCAGGCTTGATCACCTTGTTCCACACATCGAAGGCCACTGCTTTATGTTCGGTTTCTTCCAGGGCGTGCCAATACCACATCTGCCGGTAGCCCTTGAGTGAATCGCCAAACCGCGACGGGTCGCTCAGCAGGATCTCCGCGAGCATCGCGGTGTAGTGCTCAAGGGCGATGGTCACCGCCAGATTGAATGAGGGTGGCAGGTGCTTCTTCTGCAGGTCCAGGAAAAATTTCAGGCGCCGGTCGAGGCGGTGCGCAGGCAGGCCCGCTGCGTGCAGCAGCTCGTTGTAGGCCACGTGTTCACGGCTGTGCATGGCCTCCTGGCCGATAAATCCCTGGATTTCCTTCTTCAGGTCCGGATCGTCGATGCGGGTGCGGTAGTGGCGCACGCTGTCCATGAAAAACAGCTCGCCCTGGGGAAACAGCAGCGACAGGGCATTGAAAAAGTGCGTCACGAACGGGCCTTGCTCATGCCAGTTGGTGATGCGCCCGGCGGGCAGGGCAAAGCGGATATCACGGCGAATGGGCAACATGGGGCGTACTCCTGTTCAGAGGCGAGGCTCGTCGTTGGTTTCAAACACGGGCGTGCGCGGTTTGGGGGCCATGCGCTTGCTGGCAAACACCACCAGCGCTTGATAGGCCGCCGGCAGGCAACGGGCGAGCAGGTCGAGGAAATAGGCATCGCGGCCGATCAGTATGCGGCGCTTGTTTTTGCGCACGCCGTGCAGGATGACTTTGGCGGCCTGATCGGCGTCGGTGATAAACAGTTTTTCGAAATCGGCGCGCGCCTGTTGTTCGCTGTGGATCAGAAAGCCGGTCATGTTCGCGTCGATACGGCTGCTGCGGCAGATATCGGTGCGAATCCCGCCGGGATGCACGCATGTGGCCGAGACGCCGCAGCGTTGCAGGTCCAGCTCCTGGCGCAGCGCTTCGGTGAAGCCGCGCACCGCGAATTTGCTGGCGTTGTAGCCGCTCATGCCGGGCTGGGCGAACAGGCCGAATACGCTCGAGGTGTTGACGATATGCCCGTCGCCGCTGGCCTTCAGGTAAGGCAGGAACGCCTTGGTGCCATGCACCACCCCCCAGAAATTGATGCCGACGATCCACTCAAGGTCGGCATAGTCCACGCCTTCCACGGTGCTCGACAGCGCCACGCCGGCATTGTTGAAGACCAGGTTGACCTGGCCGTGCTCGGCCGCGCAACGCGCCGCCCACTCCAGCATGGCTTGGCGGTCTGCTACATCCAGCACCTGGGTGGTGACGGTCACCGGCGACAGGGTGGAGGTTCTGATCAAGTCCAGGGTCTGCTCCAGCCCCTGGCTGTTCTTGTCGGCCAGGGCCAGGTGGCAGCCTTCCCGTGCCAGGGCCAGGGCCAATGCGCGGCCCATGCCGGAGGCCGCTCCCGTGATCGCCGCCACGCGGCCGTTGAATGACTTCATGACAGGCTGCCTTCTGTGGCGCAATGAGGGGTTGGCTGCGCACGCGGCACCGATGCCGCCGGCGCCTGGCTGACCAGGTAGTCCTTGAGCGCAAAATGCCGGGTGATCTGCTTGAAGCGCCACGTCGAGCCGGGCCACAGCGTGGTGTTCCTGCCGGTGCGCGGGTCGAGGTACCAGCTGCGGCAGCCGCCGGTGTTCCAGATGGTGCGCTTGAGCTTGCCTTGCAATTGCTCGTTGTAGGCCTGCTCCACGGCGGGTTTGACATCCACCACGCTGATGCGCTGGCGCTGCATCTGTTGCAACGCGCCAAGGATGTAGGTGACCTGGGCCTCGATCATCAGGATCATCGAATTGTGCCCCAGGCCCGTGTTGGGCCCGACGATCAGGAACAGGTTGGGATAGCCCGGCACCGTGGTGCCCTTGTAGGCGTGGGCACCGTCCTGCCAGGTGTCCATCAGGTCGACGCCGTCGCGCCCGATGATGCAGTCACGGGGCAGGGGATCGGCGGCCTGGAACCCGGTGCCGAAGATCAGGCAATCGGCGGGGTGCTTGATGCCGTCGGCGGTGATCACGCCATCGGCTTCGACGCGCAGCACGTTGTCGGTCACCACCTCGACGTTACTGCGTGACAACGCCGGGTAGTAGTCGTTGGAGATCAGTACACGCTTGCAGCCGATGGTGTAGTCCGGTGTCAGGACTTTGCGCAGGGAAGGGCGGGCCACCTGGTTGCGCAGGTGGCGCAGGGCGATTTTCTGCACCATCTTCATCAAGCGCGGGTGCAGGGCAAAGCCCACCACGCGGCCTTCCAGCGCCCAATAAAAGGCGCCGCGCACCAGCCGTTGGGTAAACGGCAGATGCTTGAACAGCCAGCGTTCGGTGCGGGTGATCGGCCGGTCGGGCTTGGGCATGATCCAGGGCGGTGTGCGCTGGAACAAGTCCAGGTGCGCCACGTGCGGTGCAATCTGCGGCACGAACTGAATGGCGCTGGCGCCGGTGCCGATCACCGCGACGCGTTTGCCTTTCAGGCTGTAGTCATGGTCCCACTGCTGCGAATGGAAACGCTTGCCCTTGAAACTGTCCAGCCCGGGAATGTCCGGCAGTGCCGGACGCGACAGCCCGCCCATGCCCGACACCAGCACGCGCGCACTGGCCTGACGGCCGTCGCTGAACGTCAGTTGCCAGCGCTGTTGCTGCTCATCGAACACCGCCCGCTGCAACCCCATGCCGAAGCGCAGGTACGGCGCCAGCTCGAAACGCTGCGCGCAGTGCTCCAGGTAAGCGCGAATCTCCGCCTGCGGAGCAAATTGTCGCGTCCAGTGCGGGTTGGGTGCGAACGAAAACGAATAGACGTGGGACTGCACATCACAGGCACAGCCGGGGTAGTGATTGTCACGCCATGTGCCGCCCAGGCTGTCGGCCTGCTCGGCGACAAAGAAATCGGTGAACCCGGCTTCCTTGAGTTTGATCGCCATGCATAGGCCGGCGAAGCCTGAGCCGATGATCGCGATGTCGACGTTGTCACTGTGGGCATTCATAGGTTGTCCTTTGTGGGCATCGGATGTGCTCCCGTTTTTGTTGTGTGTTTTAGATAGAACACCATTGCAAAGAAAAATTGAATTAATTATTTTAAAAAAAGATTTTAAATAATCTACCTGAAAATTTCGCCGCCGCCAGGGTCTTGTTCGATACATGCGACTTGTCCGACAGACGCGCATAGAGGTTGGCCCCAAGGTAGGGACGAAAGTTGAGGCCTCGATCAATCCCGGTCAGGTCGCCAGCAGCAGGGAAGCAGAGGACCGAGCTATGGCTGTCGAGTGGGTTGTCGCTGCGGGTGTGGTAATAGGCGCAAGCGCTGCGTTGTGGGCGTTCAGTGCGTGGATGACACGGCGCATCGAAACGGCTGTTCCGATCAATGGGCGCTTTGTCGAAGTGGATGGCGAGCGCTTTCACTATGTAGAAGAAGGCGCAGGCCCGGCGCTGGTGATGATCCACGGGCTGATGGGCAGCAGCCGCAACCTGACCTATGCGTTATCCGGTCAGTTGCGCGAGCATTTTCGCGTTATCAGCGTAGACCGGCCAGGCTCGGGCTACTCCACCCGGCAGCAGGGCACGGCGGCGGATCTGCCGGCCCAGGCGCGCCAGATGGCCGCCTTCATCAACACCCTCAAGCTGGACAAGCCGCTGGTGCTTGGGCATTCCCTGGGCGGGGCGATTGCCCTGGCCTTGGCCCTCGATCATCCCCACGCGGTATCGGGCTTGATTCTGGTGGCGCCCTTGACCCATCCCCAACGCATGTTGCCGTTGGTATTCCTGTCATTGGCGGTGCGCCCCGCCTGGCTGTGTCGCTGGATGTCGCGCACCTTGACCATGCCTGTCGGCCTGCTGACCCAGGGATCGGTGGTCAAGGGCGTGTTCGCCCCCGATGCCGCCCCGGCGGACTTCGCCACGCGCGGCGGTGGCCTGCTGGGGATGCGTCCCGACAACTTCTACGCGGCGTCCACCGAGATCAACCGCGTCAATGACCACTTGCCGGACATGGTCACGCGTTACCCGCAGCTGACGCTGCCCATCGGCCTCATCTACGGCACGCGTGACAAGGTGCTCGACTTTCAAAAGCATGGCCAGGGCCTGGCCAGCAGGGTGCCTGGGCTGAAGCTGCAGGTCGTGGAAGACCGTGGGCACATGCTGCCGATTACCGCCACCGAGCGTGTGGTGGCGCTGGTCGAGCAGGTCGCCAAGCGGGTTAGACCGGTACAAACCGCCACCGTGTTGCATCCTTCGTTCGCCGTGGCGAGCAAATAATCGTGCCATTTCATTCGCGGTTCCAGCGCGCCAACGCTTGCCCTAGACACCTGGCCGACGGTCTGAAAAAACGACTGTACGGTCACGGAAAAAAGGTCTGGATAAACTAGTTGACGACCTAACGATTCCGCGCTATTTATTTAAAAAAATTATTTCAATGTCTAATTTGAAACAGTTTTTGAAATGCCTAAGAGCGAATAAAATAATGAAAAGAACGCCTTTTATCGCATGGTTGATGTCTCGCAGCGGTCAGCGCTGCGCCACTGCCTTTTCTGCCTTCGGATGCCTTCGGAGGTTGCCATGAACCCTGCTCTGAGTGTTCCAGGCGTGTGGGCCGACGGCAAGCGCTACCTCTGGTGGCTCGGTATCATGCCGCTGGCAACCCCATTGCTCTCGGGTGCCCTGGCGATCGGCACTGGCATCCAGCAACTGTGGTGGGTCGGTGTGCTGGTCATCTTCGGCGTGATCCCGTTGATCGACGGCCTGCTGGGCGAGGATGTCAGCAACCCGCCCGAATCCGCCGTCAGCCACCTCGAATCCCAAACCTATTACCGTTGGATCGTCTACACCGGCGTGCTGTTTGTGATCGCCTCGGTGGTCATCACCGGTTGGCTCGCCGCCGGCGGCATTGACTGGAT
Source organism: Pseudomonas sp. 34 E 7 (assembly GCF_900005715.1). Taxonomy (NCBI): domain Bacteria; kingdom Pseudomonadati; phylum Pseudomonadota; class Gammaproteobacteria; order Pseudomonadales; family Pseudomonadaceae; genus Pseudomonas; species Pseudomonas sp. 34 E 7. The sequence continues at coordinate 41,339 of NZ_CVTX01000148.1, read as the reverse complement.
CATCGGCGGCGGTTTGCTGCGGGCCACCGCGATGCTCGACCCGTCCAGCGGTTGGGCGAAAGCCGCAGCGTTCATCACCTCTCGCACCGAGTTGCACGGCCAGGTCAGTGGCTTCACTTATCTGGGCATGGCGATGTCTACCGGGGCGGCCACCGGTATCGCGATCAACACCGCCCATGAGCTGGGCCACAAGCCCAAGCCACTGGAAGTGTTCCTGGCCAAGGTAACCCTGGCGCCGACCTTCTACGGCCACTTCTACACCGAACACAACCGCGGCCACCACGTGCGCGTCGCCACACCGGAAGACCCGGCCAGTTCGCGCCTGGGTGAAAGTTTCTGGGCTTTCCTGCCGCGTTCGGTGTGGTTCAGCGCACGCTCGGCGTGGAACCTGGAGCGCGAACGCCTGCGCAAACTCGGGCTGCCGGCCTGGCACTGGAAGAACGCCGTGCTCAGCGCCTGGATGTACAGCGTGCTGCTCTGGGGCGCAATGATTGCCTGGCTGGGCGCGGCAGTGATCCCGTTTCTGATTATCCAGGGCATCTACGGTTTCTCGCTGCTTGAAGTGGTCAATTACGTCGAGCACTACGGCCTCAAACGGCAGAAATTGCCCAACGGTCGTTATGAGCGCTGTTCGCCGCGTCACTCCTGGAACAGCAACCGGATTGTGACCAATATCTTTTTGTTCCAGTTACAACGGCATTCCGATCACCATGCCAATCCAACCCGTAGTTATCAGTCGCTGCGCCACTTTGATGAATCACCGCAACTTCCGTATGGCTACGCAAGCATGATTGTCTGGGCGTATGTGCCTTACTTGTGGCGCCGACGGATGGACCACCGGGTATTGAATCATTATGCAGGCGATATAACCTTGACCAATCTTCAGCCGTCACAACGCTTGAAGTATCTGGAGAAGTACAGCGGCGAAGCCAAGCCGTTTTAATTTGAAATAAAAGCGCATTTTCAAAGGATATTTCGATAAGGATTTCTACGTCTATGGTTTGTTAGTTTAGTTGCAAGGCGGTTGTTTACCCGAACGAAAAATAATTTCAAGGGAAGGGCGTAAACATGCAAGTAACTCCTATAACTATAAAGTTCACCATTAACTTCGTATTGGCTGCGCTGGGCCTGATCGGCTGTCACCAGGCACAGGCCGCCCGTATCGAACCTGCCGGGAGTGCGTTTACAGCCCAGGGCCCGATCAGCTTTTCCAAAGGCGCGTTGATCAGTGCCGACTGCACCATCAAGGTGGCCGGCAAGGTGGCGACCGATGGGACATCCGTCAATATCGACAAGGTGGCGTTCGATGGTGGGCTCAAGTGCAGCCGGGTCGAAGCTATTAACTTGCCCTGGATCTTGATTGCAAAGGATACAAAAAGCGGCTCGATGTCGAAGATCAGCGTGGATGTGCATGCCTTCGGCCTGGGCGGCAAGTGCGGTCCTTCTACCGCAGTCGGTACGTGGGATAACGCCACCGGCAAGTTGCAGGCTGCCAATGTACCGATTGGTGATGACTGCATCATTAAAACGGTGTCAATCAAGATGCCGCCTGATTTCAAAGTCGTTGAATAAAGTTGTCGGACTTAACTGAATTTGGCTGGAATACGAAGCTCTGCAGTTTTACCCGTGGCTTCGTGTTCATGGTCATTACCCCAGGCGAATAATTCGCCATTACATGTGAGGCAAAATAATGAAAAGCTTGAAAACCCTCGTTTGTGCAACTTCGTTCGCCCTGAGCCTTGGTGCAGTGTCGATGGCCAACGCTGCCACTATCGCGCCTGCCGGCACGGCGTTCTCCACATCGGGCTCGATTACCGTTACTTCGCCCGCGTCCCTGAATCTGCCGGTGACCTGCAACATCGCCTTCACCGGTTCCGTCGCGGCTGATGGCTCGAGCGCTTCGATCACCGGCGCAACGGTCAACGGTTCCAACTCGCTGTGTGGCGTACCCAAGTTGTTGGGCCTGCCGTGGACATTGAACGTGGCAAGCGGTGGCCCTGATGCCTTCAACGGTACGGTGTCGGGCGTGAATTTCCAGATTCTCAACAACTGCTCCGCTTCGCCGGTGACCATCAATGTCGGCTTCAATAACTCCACCAACCAGCTGAAGGTGCCAAGCACACAAACCGTTGGCAACTGCAAAATTACCGCTCTGACCGCTACACCAAGCCCGGCCTTTACCGTTACCCCATAAAGGTCGTGAGCGTTTGACGTGATGATCACACGTTGAAATACGCCAGTGCCTCGCAAGGGGCACTGGCTGCGGGAGGCCAGGTCGGGACAACCGATCTCGGAGGATAAAAACAATAAGGAGTGGAGCATGAATAATAAAAAGCAACAGGCACGTACGTTGTTGAGCCTGGCAATTCTCGGCGGCCTTATCACGGCAACGGGACCCGCACACGCCGGCGGTTTCACCACGCCGACCTTCGGTGCTCCCGGGTGGGGGCGCGCCTTCGGGGGGGGCTCACTGTTCCAGAATGATCCTTCCGCGGCCTACAACAACCCGGCCGGCATGGCGTTCATAGACCATACGATTTCTCAATTTACCGTTGATTACGCGCGCATCAACGTTAAATACAAGGGCACGGCCACGGACTACGCCGGCAACGCACCTGCGGCGGTCGACCCTACGGATTTGAGTTCCACGCCGCGCACCGGCGATGGTGGGCAAGGCGGGTTTACCGCCTGGTTGCCAACCGGTTTCATGGTGATACCGATCAACGACCGTTTTGCATTCGGGCTCAGTCAGGTGGTGCCGATGGGTGCGCGCACCACGTGGGATCAAGACTGGATCGGTCGCGACTTTGCCGTTGATACGCGTATTGAAACGGTGGGTGTCACAGGCTCCCTGTCGTTCAAGGTCAATGACCAGTTCTCGGTGGGTGGCGGTGCCATCGTCCAGCACACCAAAGGTTTTGTAAGCCAGAATCTGGACCTGTATTCCGCAGCCGCCCTGTCGCCGGCGATCGGTCTCCCGTTCCCTTCCGGAGTCGGCTCCTCGCTGATGCGGGTCAAGGTGGACAACACCTCGGTCGGCTGGTTTGCCGGTGTGGTCTGGAAGCCTACCCAATTCGATACCCTGGGTCTGAATTACCACGCGAAAATCAAGAATAAACTCGAAGGCAAGTACAGCCTGTATGCCGACGAGGCGAACAAGTCACTGATCGAAGGCGGCCTGCCGGCGCTGGCTTATCCGGGGCTCGACCTCAACGTCAACGGCGCCAAGGCTTCGACACAACTGGACGTGCCCGCCAACGCCTCCATCGACTGGGTGCACCAGTTCAATGATCGCCTCACCCTGGGCGCCAGCGTCACGTGGACCCAATGGTCGTCGTTCAAGGCGCTGACATTGAAGTCCGAGGGCACGCAGCTCGTGTCGATTCCCTATAACTACAAGGATGCCTGGATGGTGTCGCTGGGTGGCGATTACAAATTCACCGACGACTTCACCTTCCGCGCCGGTGTCGCCACCGACCAGACGCCCACCCGCAACTCTACGCGTGACCCGCGTATCCCCGACGGAGACCGGATATTCGCCTCCCTGGGCTTTGGCTACAACATCCGCGCGATTCCCGGTTTGAGCATCGACGGCGCCTACTCGCGGCAATTCGTCGAAAAGGCCAAGCTCAGGACGCACAACCAGGATCGCCTGGGCGGTGCAACCCTTGACGGTAAAGCCGACGCCAAGGGTGAGGTGGTCAGCCTTTCAGCGACCTACGCGTTTTGATCGGTTGATGGCGCGCGACCTGTGCTGGACAGGTCGCGCAGGCAGTGTTGATACAAGGCGTTGATGACCTGACAGGCTGACCCGCTCAGCCCGTTATTTCTTCGCCAAAGCATTAAATAAAAATTTCAAAACAAAATTTGAATTTGTATTTCCAAGTTTGTAGTGTGGACCTGAGCCGTCGCTCAATCCGAGCGGCCGCAGGTGTCACGCCCTGGATCAAGTAGAGGTATCCCATGGTTATCTGGTTATTGGTGGGTTTCGCCGCAGCGATTGCCCTGGCGTATCGACAAGCCGCCGCCACCCTGTGGCTGGGCGCTGGCCTGGTATGGCTGGCGGCCGGTTATCTGTTTAACGCAGTAGCCGCATTCGGTATCACCGTCGCGGCGGTGCTGGTGCTGCTCCCGGCCGTGGTGCTGGCGATCAAACCCCTGCGCCGTGTGCTGTTGACCAACAAGGCCCTGGGGCTGTTTCGTACGATCATGCCGGCGATGTCCGACACCGAACGTGCGGCGATTGAATCCGGCACCGTGTGGTGGGACGCCGAGCTGTTCAGCGGCAAGCCTGACTGGCAGCGCCTGTTGCAAGCCGCACCGGCCAGCCTGAGTGCCGAAGAGCAGGCGTTCCTCGACAACGAAGTGGAAACCCTGTGCGACATCGCCAATGACTGGGAAACCACTCAGGTGTGGCAGGACATGTCTCCCGAGGGCTGGCAGTACACCAAGGACGCGGGCTTTCTTGGCATGATCATTCCCAAGCAGTACGGCGGCAAGGGCTTCTCCCACTATGCGCACTCCCAGGTGGTGATGAAGTTGTCGACCCGCTGCTCGGCGGCGGCCATTTCGGTGATGGTGCCCAACTCCCTGGGCCCCGCCGAACTATTGCTGCATTACGGCACCGACGCCCAGCGCAACTACTACCTGCCGCGTCTGGCGCGGGGCGAGGACATCCCGTGCTTTGCGCTGACCAGCCCGTATGCCGGCTCCGACGCCGGCGCAATTCCCGACGTGGGCATCGTGTGCAAAGGCCTGCACGAAGGTGAGCAGGTGCTGGGGTTCAAGGTGACCTGGGACAAGCGCTACATCACCCTCGGCCCGATTGCCACGGTGCTGGGCCTGGCGTTCCGTGCCGAAGACCCGGACGGGCTGCTCGGTGCCGCCGGTTCCCTGGGGATTACCTGCGCGTTGATTCCCACCTCCCATCCGGGCGTGAACAGCGGTCGGCGCCATTGGCCGTTGAACGCGGTGTTCCAGAACGGCCCGACCACCGGCAAGGATGTGTTCATTCCGTTGGAGTGGGTGATCGGCGGCCGTGAACAAGTCGGCAACGGCTGGCGCATGCTGATGGAATGCCTGGCGGCGGGCAGGGCGATTTCGCTGCCGTCGGCCAACGTCGGCCTGGGCAAAGTCGCGGTACGTGGCACCACTGCCTACGCGGCGATGCGCAAGCAGTTCGGCCTGCCCATCGGCAAGTTCGAAGGGGTGCAGGCGCCCCTGGCGCGCATGGCCGGGCACCTGTATGCCTGTGACGCGGTGCGCAAGGTGTCGGTGGCGTCCCTGGATGCCGGTGAGAAACCTTCGGTGATCTCGGCCATTGCCAAATACCACGTCACCGAGCGCGCCCGCATGATCGTCAACGATGGCATGGACATCGTCGCCGGCAAGGGCATATGCATGGGGCCCAACAATTTCCTGGCCCGTGCCTATCAGCAAAGCCCCATCGCCATCACGGTGGAAGGCGCGAACATCATGACCCGCTGCCTGATCATCTACGGCCAGGGCCTGATCCGCTGCCATCCCTATGTGTTCCGCGAGATGGAAGCGGCGCGCCAGCCGGATCGGCGCAAGGCACTGGAGGCGTTCGACAGTGCGATGTTCGGCCATGTGAGCTTTGTATTGGCCAACACCGTGCGTGCGGCGGTGCATGCATTGACCGGTGGCCGGTTGCTGTCTGCCCCGGCCAAGACCGACCCGGCGCTGGCGTCCTACTATCGTCAGGCCAATCGCCTGTCGGTGGTGCTGGCGCTGGTCTCGGACATTTCCATGGGCGTGCTGGGCGGTGCCCTCAAGCGCAAGGAAAGCATCACCGGGCGCCTGGGCGATATTCTTTCGCAGCTCTACATCCTGTCCTGCGTGCTCAAGCGCTTCGAGGATGACGGTCGGCCCCAGGCGGACCTGCCGCTGGTGCATTGGGCGGCCCAGGATGCCTTGCTGCGCGCCCATGAAGCCCTGGCTGAAGTGCTCGACAATTACCCCTCGAAAGTCGCTGCCGGGGTGCTGCGCGGTTTGAGCTTTCCGTTCGGCATTCCCTTGCATAAACCGTCGGATCGCCTGTTGGCCCAGGTCGCCGATGTGGTGCAGGTCCCCGGCGAGACCCGCGACCGGCTGCTGGCCAATTCCTACATCCCCCGGCCGGAAATCGACAAGCTGGCCTATGGCGAGCTGGGACTGCGCCTGTTGCCCCAGGTTGAGCTGATCGAGGCACGGCTCAAGCCCGCCATCAAGCAAGGCCTGCTTGAGCCGATGCCGATTTCCGCCGTGGCCTTTACCGACTGGCGCGTCAAGGCGCGGGCGCTGGATTTGATCAGCGACGACGAAGAGGCCTTGCTCGCACGCTATGTGGAATACGCCGACCACGCTATCCAGGTCGACGATTTCCCGCAGGACTTCGGTTTGCTGGAGGCCCTGCAACAGCGCAAGCAAGCATTGGAGCCTGCCGCCAAGCGTCGCGCCAGCCAAAGCGAAAATGCGTCGGTCAATTAATCCAAATGCGGTCCCAATGTGGGAGGGGGCTTGCCCCCGATGGCGGTCTGACAGGTGCATCTGTGTGGGCAGACACACCGCTATCGGGGGCAAGCCCCCTCCCACAGGTGACCGGGTTTCCACGGCAGGATTGTGTTGTGAATGGATCTATCTATGAGTGACAGCTACCTTTCTTTCGTCAATTCCCCCTGGGGCCGTCGTCTGGCCCAGGCCGTCGGCTTGCCGCAACCTCTGCCCCTGCAACGCCACCGCAGTGGCCAGCAGGGGCTGGCCAACCCGGTGATCCTCGCCGGGGCAGGGCGCCTGGCGGAGCAGGTGCAACGCATCTTCATCAGCACCGATACCGTCGCCGCCGGCCCGGCCACTCTCAGGGCGCCGTCCACGGTGAAGGTGCAGGGCGCGGTTTTCGATGCCACCGGCGTGACCGAACCGCAGCACCTGGACGAGCTCTACCGGTTCTTTCACGCCAATGCCAAGCGCCTGGGCCAACACGCGCGCGTGGTGGTACTCGGCACTGCGCCGGAACACTGCCAGGACTTGCCCCAGGCCGTCGCCCAGCGCGCGCTCGAAGGGTTGGCACGCTCGCTGGCCAAGGAGCTGCGCCGGGCAATTACCGTGCAATTGATCTACGTGGCGCCCGGCGCCGAAGACGCGCTGGACAGCAGCCTGCGCTTCTTTCTGTCGCGTCGTTCGGCCTATGTGTCGGGGCAAGTGGTACGCCTGGAAAAACCGCTGGACGACGCGCTGAGTGTTAATTGGGACAAGCCGTTCGCCGGCCGGCGCGCCCTGGTCACCGGTGCCTCGCGGGGCATCGGCCTGGCCATTGCCCAGGTGTTGGCGCGCGACGGTGCCCATGTGGTGTGTGTCGACGTGCCCCAGGCCCACCTGGCGCTGCAACAGGCCGCCGACAGCGTGAACGGCTCGGCGCTGCCCCTGGACATTACCGCTGCGGATGCCGCTGCGTTATTGCAGGCGCATGTCGGCCAGTACGGCGCCTTCGATGTGGTGGTGCACAACGCCGGGATTACCCGCGACAAGACCATCGCCAAAATGACCGAAGTTGCCTGGCGCAGTGTGCTGGCGGTCAACCTTGAAGCGCCGTTGCAGCTCAGCCAGGCGCTGCTGGATAACCAGGGCCTGAATCCTGGCGGGCGCATCCTGTGCGTGTCGTCGATTTCCGGGATTGCCGGCAACCTCGGGCAGAGCAACTACGCCACCTCCAAGGCCGGTGTGATCGGCCTGGTGCAGGGCCTGGCCCCGCAGGCGGCGGCGCGCCAGGTAACGGTGAATGCGGTGGCGCCAGGCTTTATCGAAACGCAGATGACCGCGAAAATTCCGCTGATGATCCGTGAAGCCGGGCGGCGCATGAATTCCCTGTCCCAGGGCGGGCAACCGATCGACGTGGCCGAGACCATCGCCTGGCTGGCCCATCCCGCCTCGGGTGGAATCACTGGCCAGGTAGTGCGGGTGTGCGGCCAAAGCCTGCTGGGAGCCTGAGCCATGGACTATGTAACGCAGATTATCGACCCGCCGCCCTCGCGCACCCAACTGTTGCTCGACGGCGTGCGCGGTTTGCGCAAGCCCAAGCCCGACGCCTCGCCGCCATTGCCCAGGGAGTGCCTGGTGCGGCCGGCGGTGGAACTGTCGGGCGCCGCCATCACCGCCTATGGCCGCGCCTGTGGCTTTCGCCGCGAGCAGGGCGTGCCGCTGTCCTATCCCCATGTGCTGGCGTTCCCGCTGCACTTGATGCTGCTGACCCGCCCCAGCTTTCCGTACCCGGCCAGCGGCATGGTGCACCTGGCCAATCGCATTCGCCAGCATCAACGCTTGCACGAAGGTCAGGCGCTGCGCCTGGAAGTATTTTGCGAGCGTTGGGTCGCTCATCCCAAGGGGCAGGCGTTGAGCATCGCCACCCGTGCCTACGCTGAAGAAGCCCTGGTGTGGGAAAGCGACAGCCTGTACCTGCGCCGCGAGGTGAAAAATCCCGTCGGGGAGCTGTGGGCGGATGCACTGCCGTTGCAGGAAGAGGGCTTGCTGCGCACCCAGCGCTGGGTCCTGCCCGCCGACCTGGGGCGCCGCTTTGCCAAGGTCTCGGGAGACTTCAATCCGATTCATACATCGGTCATGGGCGCGAAGATCTTCGGCTTTCGCCGCGCCATCGCCCACGGCATGTGGACCCTGGGCCGGGCACTGGCGGCCCAGCAGCCACCGGGTGGCCTGGACCGCGCCGAAGCCCATTGCGATTTCAAGTTGCCGATCTTTCTGCCCGGCCAGGTCGCCCTGTGGAGTCACCCTGTGACCGGCCCGCTGCGCGAGTTCGAAGTGCGCAGTGTCGCCGGCGACAAACCGCATATGCGCGGGTTGTTTATGTGGGATCAATCGCCTGGAATGAGAGCCTTGCATGAGTGAATACAGCTTCAATCCGCCCCCGAGCCGACGCGTGGCGATCATCGGCGGTAATCGCCTGCCGTTCGCCCGTTCCAACACCGTCTATGCCCATGAGACCAATCAGGACTTGCTGGTGGCCGCACTGCAGGGCCTGGTGGACCGCTACAACCTGCACGGCCAGTGCCTGGGTGAGTTCGCCGCCGGTGCGGTGATCAAGCATTCGCGCGATTTCAACCTGGCCCGTGAGTCACTGCTGTCGACCACATTGTCCGCGCAGACGCCCGCCTACGATGTGCAGCAAGCCTGCGGCACGGGCCTGGAAGCCGCGTTGCTGGTGGCCAATAAAATCGCCCTCGGCCAGATTGAAGTGGGCATCGCCGGGGGCGCCGATACCACCTCCGACGCGCCCATCGGCATCAATGAATCCCTGCGCCACACCTTGCTCCAGGCCAATCGGGCCAAGGGCCTGGGCGATAAACTCAAGACGCTGTTGAAGGTGCGCCCGTCGATGTTGTTCAAGCCGTTGCTGCCGCGCAATGGCGAGCCACGCACCGGCCTGTCCATGGGCGAGCACTGCGAAGAAATGGCCAAGCGTTGGCAGATCAAGCGCCTGGCCCAGGATGAGTTGACCCTTGCCAGTCATCAACGCCTCGACGCGGCCTATCAGCGCGGTTTCTTCGACGACCTGATCAGCCCCCATCGGGGCCTCGCACGGGACAACAACCTGCGTGCCGACATCAGCCTGGAAAAACTCGCCGGCCTGGCACCGGCCTTCGACCGCCACAACGGCACGCTCACCGCCGGCAACTCGACGCCCCTTACCGACGGTGCCTCGGTGGTGCTGCTCGCCAGTGAAGACTGGGCCGCGGCCAATGGCTGGCCGGTGCTGGCCTACCTGCGCACCGGCGAAACGGCGGCGGTGAATTTCGTCGACGGCACCGAAGGCCTGTTGATGGCCCCGGCCTACGCCGTACCGCGCATGCTCAAACGCGAAGGCCTGGGCTTTGCCGACTTTGATTTCTTCGAGATCCACGAAGCCTTCGCCGCCCAGGTGCTGTGCACGCTCAAGGCCTGGGAAGACCCGGACTACTGCCGCGAGCGTTTGGGCCTGGACACGCCGCTGGGCGCTATCGACCGCAGCAAAATGAACGTCAACGGCGGCTCGCTGGGTTGCGGCCATCCGTTTGCCGCCACCGGCGGCCGGCAACTGGCGGCGCTGGCCAAGGCCATCCATGAGCGCGGTGGCGGTCGCGGGTTGATCTCGATCTGTGCGGCGGGCGGGTTGGGTATCACCGCCATCGTCGAAAAGTAGCCTCATCCACAACAACAATAAGGACACTGCCATGAACGCCATCAGCCTGGAACAGACCGAACGCATCTGGTTGAACGCCTACCTGCCCGGCGTGCCGGCGGACATCGATGCGGCCATCGAGGATTACCCCTCATTGCGCGAAGTGTTCCTGGAGCACCTGGAAAAATTCCGCGAGCGCGTGGCCTATGTCAGCATCGGCACGCCAATGACCTATGCCGATTGGAACACCCAAGGCCACGCCTTCGCCGCCTGGCTGCAGGGTCAGGGGGTGAAGAAGGGCGACCGTGTCGCGCTGATGATGCCCAATTGCTTGCAGTACCCGATCTGCCTGCTGGGCACGATCCTGGCCAGCGCGGTGGTGGTCAACGTCAATCCGTTGTACACCGCCCATGAACTCAAGCACCTGCTCAAGGACAGCGGCGCCGAGACCGTGGTGATCTTCGAAAACTTCGCCCACACCCTGGAAAAAGTCGTGTCCGGCAGCAGCGTCAAGCGCGTGGTGGTGGCGGCCATCGGCGACCTGCTCGGCACCTTCAAGGGCGCGGCGATGAACTTCATCCTGCGCAGCGTGCAAAAGCAGGTGCCTGCTTTCAGGTTGCAAGGTTCTGTGCGTTTCAACCAAGTGCTCAAGCAGGGGCGGGCGCTGACGTACCTGCCGGTCAGTCTGGACCGCGATGAGCTGGCCTTCCTGCAATACACCGGCGGCACCACCGGCGATGCCAAGGGCGTGATGCTCAGCCATCGCAATATCATCGCCAACCTGTTGCAAGCCAAGGCCTGGGTCGGCGACCAACTGGACCAGGACAAGCAGGAAACCAACGTGACCCTGCTGCCGCTGTACCACATCTTTTCCCTGACGGTGAACTGCCTGATGTTCATGTGCCTGGGTGGGCGCAATATCCTCATCGCCAATCCCCGGGACGTGAAACGGGTGCAGATGATCCTGCGCAAGGAGCGCTTCAACGGGATTGCCGGGGTCAACACGCTGTTTAACGGTTTGCTGGAGAACAAGGAATTCTGTGCGCGGGACTTTTCCGACCTGCGCCTGGTGATCGCCGGAGGCATGGCCACCCACACGGCGGTGGCCAAGCGTTGGAAAGAAGTCACCGGGCTGCCGATCGTTGAAGGCTATGGGCTGACCGAGTGTTCACCGGTGGTGAGCATCAGCCCCATCGACATTCATCGTATGCGCGAAATGGCGTTTACCGGCAGCATCGGCGTGCCGTTGCCGTCTACCTGGGTGCGCTTCATGCGTGAAGACGGTGAACTGGCCGAAATCGGCGAGCCGGGCGAATTGCAGGTGCGCGGGCCGCAAGTGATGCAGGGCTACTGGAAGCGCCCGAAGGAAACCGCCGAAGTGCTGGACGCCGACGGCTGGTTGTCCACCGGTGATATCGGGGTGATGGATGAACGCGGTTACATTCGCCTGGTGGACCGCAAGAAAGACATGATCCTGGTCTCGGGCTTCAACGTGTACCCCAATGAAATCGAAGATGTGGTGGCGATGCACCCAGGGGTGGCGGAAGTAGCGGCGATTGGCGTGGAAGATGGCGTGACCGGCGAGCGGGTCAAGATCATCGTGGTACGCAAGGACCCCAAGCTGACCCAGGAGCAGATCCTCGCCCACTGCCGGGAATACCTGACCGGGTACAAAGTGCCCAGGTATGTGGAGTTTCGCACCACGGAGTTACCCAAAACCACCGTCGGCAAGGTGCTACGCCGAGCCCTGCGCTGATAGTGAAGGTAACGCAGACCAAATGTGGGAGGGGGCTTGCCCTGATGTCTGTAGGAGCGAGCTTGCTCGCGAAAAACATCAACGATAACGCGTGCTTTCTGAATGAACGCGGTGCCTGTGAGTTTTTCGCGAGCAAGCTCGCTCCTACAGTATTAGGGCAAGCCCCCTCCCACATTTAGATCGAGTTCACTTGGACCCAGCGTTCTTCTTTGGACGCCATCCGAATCGCCGTCGCCAACCGCTCCACCGCCCACGCCGCCTCAAAATCAGTGCCATCGCCGCCTTGCCCCGCCAGCGCCATGATCAGCTCCTGTACCTCCAATGTCTTAAGCTCGTTGTAACCCAACTGATGCCCCGCCGCCGGGCTGAACGCGGCATAACCGGGCAGGGTGGGGCCGGCGAGCAGACGCTGGAAACCGTCCTGGCCGACGCGGCACAGGCGCAATTCGTTCAAGCGTTCCTGGTCGAACGCGAGCGTGCCCAGGGTGCCGCTGATTTCAAAACTCAGGTGGTTTTTGTAGCCGTGCTTGAGCCAACTGCTGCTGACCGTGCCGCGCGCGCCGTTGGCGAAGCGCAGCAGGGCGTGCACCTGGTCATCCACGGCGATGGATTTCAGCTCGAGGCTGCCTTTGAAGGCCGGCCGTTGCGCGTGGACGGTCTGGGTATCGGCGCACACGCTGACCACTTCGCCCACCAGATAATGGGCCATCGACAGCAAATGGCTGCCGAGGTCCGCCAGCGCGCCGCCTGCGTGTTCCACCTCACAGCGCCATGACCAGGGCGAGGCCGGATCGGCCATGAAGTCTTCGCTGAACTCGCCCTGGAAACTGATGATCTCGCCCAGCTCGCCGCTGGCAATCATCTGTCGCGCCAGTACGATCATCGGGTTGTGCTGGTAGTTGTAGCCGACGCGCGTCACCACCCCGGCCGCGCTGGCCGCGCGACGCATCGCATCGGCCTGTTCCAGGCTGACCGCCAGCGGCTTCT